>JAZNCG010000080.1:0-11695 GCA_045587405.1 Ructibacterium sp.
GCAGATTATATAATATTTAATACTTAATATTTATGAAAAATGATATATTATAGGCTCTTATAAAAAACAGAGTCGAATTCATTTTTTTATTGTTGTTAAATTTATGTTATTTTATGGATATAACTATTTACATAATTGTTAAAATAAGATATACTATTGGTGTATTACAGTACTGTGAGAGGAGGGGCTGTCGTGGAGGAGAATAAAGCTTTAGAAACTCAGGAAGACATGGGCGGTGAGAAGAAAGCCGTTAAAACAATAGGGCTGATGGCAATTATAATTTTGCTTGCCAAATTTATGGGATTGTTCCGCGAAACCCTGATTGCCAACCTATACGGGCAGGGTATGGAATCGGATATAATAAATACTGCGACACAGATACCCCTCTTGTTTTTTGATATGGTTTTAGGGGTAGCTATACTATCTACATTTGTTCCCGTTTTTAATAAGACACTAAAAAAAGAAAGTAAAGAGGCTGCTATGGAGTTTGCCTATAATTTTGTGACAATTGTAGGAACTGTTTCTGTTGTTGTTGCGGTTTTGGGAGTGGTTCTTGCGGAACCGTTGGTCAGAGTAATGACGCCCGGATACAGCGAAGTTGCGGGGAAATTAGAACAGACTGTTCGACTTTTAAGGGTTTTGTTTCCGTCGATTGCCTTTACGGCTGTTGCGTATATAGCGGTTGGTATATTACAATCCTTTGGGGAGTTTACAATTCCTTCATTGATAAGCGTTGTGTCAAATGGCGTTATGATTATATATTTGATGGTTTTTGGTAACAAATTGGGGCTTATGGGCGTTGCGGTATCTATGCTTATAGCTTGGGCGTTGCAATTATTTGTACAAATTCCGTGGCTGAAAAAATTTGGATTTAAATATAAATTCAAATTTAATATAAGAGATTCAAAAATTAAAGAAGCGGCATTGATTGCTCTTCCTGTGCTGATAAGTTCGTGGGTTCAACCCCTTTGTAATGTTATTAATATGTCATTTGGTTCAGGTTTGGGAGATGGAGCTGTTTCAGCTCTTAACTGGGCAAACAAAATATACATAATTATGGTGGGCGTTTTTGCTTATGCCATAACAAATTTTATCTTTCCCAAATTATCGAGATTGGGTGCATCGGAAGAAGATGGCGGATTTGAGAAAATGACACGGCTTTCGGTAGGTTGGATACTGTTTATTATTGGATTTGTAGCGGCTTTATTTTTGGCTCTTTCGTCGCCTGTTATTAAGGTGGTTTTTGAAAGAGGAGCCTTTACTGCAGAGTCTACCAAAGTCACTGCAGAAGCCCTGTTCTATTATTCGTTTGGAATGATGGGCTACGCGGTTTGCGAGGTTTTAAATAAGAGCTTTTATGCCATTCAGGATGGCAAGACGCCTATGATTGCATCGTTTATAGGAATATGTGTTAACCTTGCCTTTGCCTTTTTCCTTGTAGGTGTTTTGGATATGGGGGTAGGCGGACTTGCTTTGGCAACGGCTATTAGCTCTGTTTCAATTGCCATATGCCTTATATTTATGATAAATCGAAGAAGAAAAGGTGTTATAGACATAAAGTTCTTGATAAATTTGGTCAAGATAATTGTGGGAGTTATAGGAGCGTATATTTCGGCGAAGATAGTTTATTTTTTGACAACGCCTATGGAGGGCGGAACGATTATAACGCTGATTAGATTGGTAGTTTCGGCTGTTCCTGCTTTTGCAGTATATTTAGGATTGGGTGTTATACTTAAAACAGAGGAAATTACAGAGGCTAAGAATATATTCGTGGGAAAGAAGGGTGATTTATGAACAGTGTAGGGTTTTTTGAAGCTTTGTGGCTGTACATATGGGGCGTTATAAAACAGAGCGGAATATACAAATTGCTAAAAAAAACATATGATAGCATGTCCTGTAGTTGGCATAGAAGCAAAATTATGGATTTGTTCAGAAAACGGCTGTTTGCAAAGGATGTTCTTTGCAAAAGCGTTGCAGGGAAAATAATAAGACTACCCTTTACTGTCCTAGATAAAATAAAAGCAGTATGGGGAGAAAAGATACGAAAAAAAGCAGAAGAAAGCCTTATCGTGAGTTCTTGCAAGAAATATTTAGAGGGCTTTTTAGCGATAAATGTCAGATTTGTTGGTGTTATATTTCTTTGTTTGGGAATGGGATTGATTTTAGGAAGCTTTATTTCAGGCAGAGAAGTTGGAGTTTTAGATGGAGCGTTGCTCTTTACAGGGTTGCTTTTTATACCATTTAATATTGATGTGTCTAAATGGCTGGCAGAAAGTATTTTTGTAAAACTTTTTTGCAGTTGCTTTGGGATTGAAACGGATTTTAATTGGTATAAAGAAAATAATGTAGGCAGACAAAGTTTGTTTGCAGGAGCAATATTTGGTATTGTATGTGGTTTTATGGGGGGAATTGTATCCCCATTGATTGGAATAATTGCAACTGTTGCGATTGCAGGAATTATTGCAATTATTGATATGCCTAAAATTGGTATGTTTTTAATTGTTTTTTCAGCACCATTGTTGCCTACGATGGTAATGGCGGGATTGTCGGTTCTGACACTGTTCGGAGTGGTTATAAAAAGTGTGACTGACGAAGATTTTTCCTGGAATTACGACGGAACGAGCTTTTTGATGATTGGATTTATTGTTATATATCTCTTTGCAGGGATTACATCCTTTGCCCCTGTAAAAAGTCTTAGTATATGGGCAATATATTTTGCTTTTATGGGAGCGTATTTTATTATTATAAATCTTGTTAAATCCAAAAAAGATATTAATAATATCTTAACTGTTTTTTCCATATCGGGTTTGTTGGTATGCTTATATGGTTTGGCACAATATGTATTCGGATGGGATACAACTCAAGCGTGGATGGATGAAGAAATGTTTGAAGATATTAAAATGAGAATATACTCTACTCTTGAAAACCCGAATGTGTTGGGAGAATACATACTTCTTGTTCTTCCTGTAACTATAGGGCTTATGTGGACAAGAAAAAGTCTTTTGCAAAAGGTAGTCTACGGATGTTCTGCAGTGGCTATGTTTTTGGCTTTGATATTAACATTTTCCAGAGGCTGTTGGCTTGGATTGATTGGAGCGGCTGTTGTTTTTATTACATTTGCGGCAGGGAAATTATGGGGCTTTGCTTTAATAGGTTTGCCTGTTTTGCCTATGGTTTTGCCCGACAGCATAATAGACAGATTTACCAGCATAGGAAACATGGAAGATTCGTCTACATCTTACAGGGTATATATATGGATGGGAACATTAGCTATGATAAAAGACTTCTGGATTTCGGGGATAGGAATGGGAACAGAGGCGTTCACGGAGGTTTATCCGTTTTATTCATATAGCGGAATTTCTGCCCCACATTCACATAATTTGTTTTTGCAAATATGGGTTGAGTCAGGCGTCTGCGGAATACTGGTGTTTTTGTTGCTATTGTTTCTGTTTATTAAAAATATGTCAATCGGCTTTAAATCAGGCGGAGGAAAAGGACAAGCTTTGCCGACTTTGATTTGTGCGGCAACAGCAGGCGTATTTGGATTTTTATTGCAGGGTATGTTTGATAATTGTTTTTATAATTACAGGGTTATGCTGGTGTTTTGGTGTGTCATTGGAATTGCTATGGCTATGTATAATTGTGTTTCAAAAGGAGTTCTTGGAACAAAGGAGGAAAAGATATGATAAAAGTTGCAGAGGTTTCATCGGATTCAAATATAGGTGGAGCAGGAAAGTGTATTTTAACATTTCTTAAAAACTACAACAGAGAGGAGTTTGATGCTTTCGCTGTTGTGCCTAAAGGAAGCCTTTTAAAAGCGGAAATAGAGGAGTGCAAAACAAAGGTTTTTGAGATAGATAATCTGGCGGAAAAATCTTTGGATATAAAGGCAATTTTCAGATTAAGAGAGATGTTTAAGCATATCAGACCCGATTTAGTACATACTCATGCAAGTATGTCGGCAAGGATTGCGGCGTGGAGTTTGAGGATTCCTGTCGTGTATACAAGACATAGTGTCTTTCCGCAATCTGTTAAGCTGACGAGCTTTCCGGGAAAGCAAATAAACGGATTTATAAATAATATAACAGCATCGCGAATAATTGCAGTTGCTGAAGCGGCAAAGGATAACTTGACAGAAACAGGAGTTTCGGCTGAAAAAATTGATGTTATATTAAACGGAGTAGAACCGCTACCGCCTTGCTCTGAAGAAGAGATAGGCAAGCTCCGTATGAAATATCATATAAGACCCGATGAAAAGGTTGCGGCTATTGTGGCAAGATTAAACCCTGTTAAGGGTCATAAATATTTTGTTGAGGCTGCGAGAATGATTAAGGATTCGGGGCTTAGGGTTAAGTTTTTGATTGCAGGAACAGGCGAGGAAGAAGAAAATTTAAAGAAGCAGATAGAGGAGCTTGGTTTGGAAGACACTGTTGTTATGATGGGCTTTGTGAAGGATGTAACCCCTTTAATGCATCTTATGGATTTGCAGGTTAACTGTTCCTTTGGAACTGAGGCAACCAGCCTTTCTTTGTTGGAGGGAATGAGCTTAGGCAAGCCTGCGGTTGTAACTAATTTCGGAGGAAATCCAGGAGTAATAATAGAGGGTGTTAATGGTTCCCTTGTCCCAACCCATAGCTCGGAGTCTATTGCTATGGCTATAAAGAGGATTTTCTTAGACCAATCACTTTATGATACAATGTCTGAAAATTCAAAAAAATTGTATGAAATGAAGTTTACGGCTCAGGTAAATACAAGAGCGATAGAAGGTGTTTACAAAAGGGTTGTTGATGAAAAAAAGAAAGGTGGCAGAAGGAATGAGGATTAAGTTTAACGCTATGGATTTTGTTATTGTGTTGCTGATTTTGGTTGTTGCTGTTGGAGGATTTTTGTTTTTGACAAAAGGCAATCAAACTCAAACCGTAACAGAGAATGCAATAGTAGAATTGTCTGTTGAGGTAGCACGGCAAGAAGAGGGATTTTCTAAGCTTATAAAGGTTGGAGATGAGGTTGTTCTCGGGGAGAAAGAAAAGCTCCATGCAAAGGTTAAAGGCATAGAGGTTAAACCTGCCACGATGGTAGGATATGATATTGTGGAAGGGAAAACTCTCGAAAGCGTACAGCCAAATAAATATGATGTTATTGTAGTTCTTGAAGGGGTAGGAAGAGAAGCAGATGACTTTATAAAAATAGGAGAAACCCCTATCCGTGTCGGCAAAAATATGGCGATGAAGAGTAAGGATTGGGCAGGCTACGGCTTTGTTTTGACAGTAGATGCCAAGCCTGAGGAGGTGTAGGATATGTTTAAGAGTACTGGGAAATTGTTTGGGAAAATAAGCATAATTGACATAGCTGTTCTGTTGATTATAATTTTGGTATGCGTAGGTGTTGTATCAAAATTTGGCGGTGAAAAAGTGCAGATTATTAGCAAGAACGAAAAGCTGATTTGCGTACTTAAGGTTGAAGGCGTTCGGGATTATACAGTTGATGCCATTAAAAAGAGCAAATCGGTATTTAACGAAAAGACAAAAGAGAAATTAGGGGATATAATCGACATAAAAACAGAGCCGGGAAAAACAATGCTGCTTGTTCAGGACGGGGCATATAAGGAAGTTGAAACAGCAGGCAGAAGTGATGTTTACTTAACAATTGAGGTTGAAGGTAAAATTACAGACAGTGGATATTATACAGGCTCAAACACGCAGATGGCCACGGGGTCGTCTGTTGGTATAACTACAAAATACGCAGAGTGTGATACAAAAATAATGTCTGTTGAAAAAGCAGAATAACTTAAAAATATTAATGAAAGGAGCTGTGGCTGTGGCTATGGCTCCTTCGTTTTGTCAAAAAAAATTAAAAGGGCTGTATGCCAAAAAAATCCTTGAAAAATTGTGCAATTATTTAGTGATTATTTTGAAAAAGTTGTCGACAAAAAACGAAAAAATTGGTATAATATAAAGTGAATTTTATGTTTCAAAGTAACTTTGGAAATTGACTATAAAACGAGGGTTATAAAATGATGAATTTTGAAAAATTGTGTCCATCTTGTATGAGTGAAAGCGTGGAAAAAGGAAGATGTTCTAAGTGTGGATTTGACAGTAATAACTATAATCCGATGGCGCATATACTGCCATTAGGTACAGTTCTTAGCGGGAAATACTATGTGGGAAAGAAACTGGGAGAGGGTGGCTTTGGTATAACCTATAAGGGAATGGATATGAATCTTCAGCTTCCTGTTGCGATAAAAGAGTATTTTCCTGCAGGGTTGGTCAGGAGAGATGTTAATTTATTGCAAACTGTAACCATATTTGACGGGGCATTGGGCGAAAGTTTTTTGGCAGGCAGAGATAAGTATATTAATGAGGCTCGGATTATTGCTAAGTTTAATGAGTATGACGGAATAGTTTCGGTAAGAGATTTCTTTATGGAAAATGGAACTGCATACATTGTTATGGAGTATTTAGATGGGGAAACATTAAAGGCTTTCCTTGAAAGAAGGGGCGGACGCATTAGCTTTGACGAAACTATGAGGCTGTTAAAGCCATTAATGAAATCTCTTTCTGCTGTTCACGAAACAGGTTTTGTTCACAGAGATATTAGCCCTGATAATATTATGATGACCAAGAGTGGAAAAGTAAAGCTTATTGACTTCGGAGCGGCAAGAAATACTGTGGGAAACCATAGTATGTCTATTCAGCTAAAGCCGGGGTATGCCCCTGAAGAGCAATACAGAACTCATGGAAAGCAAGGGGCGTGGACAGATGTTTATGCTTTGTCTGCAACTATATACAAGATGATAACGGGAATTGTTCCGCCTGAATCCAACGAAAGATTGGCAAGGGATGAAATAAAGATGCCGAGCCAGTTGGGGGTTAATATGCCTAAGTTTGCCGAAGATGCTCTTATGAGAGGGCTTGCGGTTAGTCAGGCAAACAGATTTCAAAAGATAGAACAACTTTATAATGCCCTTAGCGGAAAGAAACCTATAGGCTATCAAGTGCCTGAGCAAGATTACAACAGAGGGCAAAATAGCGGAAGTGAAAGATATACTAATCAGTATACTAACAGCTATACAAGGGCAGAGAATAATTATAATTACAGAAAAAAAGCGAAAAAAGACACGACAACTCCTGTGATTGTTGGAGTTTTGCTTGGAATTATGGTGTTGGCTTTAACCATTCTTGCAATTACTGTTTTTGTGAGTATTGACTATGACGAAATTGACCAAACTGTGGCAACTTCAACGCCTGTAGCAACTTCAACGCCAACGCCTACCGTGAAGAGTACAAATCCCGAACAGGAAATGCAACCTATTTCATCAGGGCTCTCCTATAGTGGCAGACCTAATTGCTTTGTGCAAGGAAAAAGCTATTCAAGAATTGTAAATTTAGCGGGAACATATGAGGTTACGGATGATGAAACCTTCAGAAGGCTTGAGAATTTGTTGTTTACATATAATGAATATTGCACTCCATATGTAAATGGTGAAAATGAAATGTTGCTTAACTATATTGTGCCTTTATCTCAAGCAAAAAAACAGCAAGTGGATTATAAAAATAGTTGTATTAAAAAAGAATTGACCCAATCTGAAATGGAAACCCAGGTCCTGTTTGCCAGCAAGAATGAAAATTATTATTATGTTTGGGTTCACGAGGAATTCTCTTTAATAGATAAATACGGAAACAGTACGCCTGCCGAAAGCAATTGGGTTTACACTATAACAAGAGATTTCAAGGTTTGGGACTACACCCAAGATCCAAGATATAAGAAATAAAAAGTGGGGGGGGAGAAAAAATGATAGATGTAACTAAAATATGCCCGTGCTGTATGAAAGAGAAGGGTGAAACAAATTTTTGTCCTCATTGTGGATATAATATTAACACAGAAATTTCGCCTCATAGATTAAGACCGGGAACAATTCTTAACGGGAAATACTGGTTAGGAGTTGCTATCGGAGAGGGCGGTTTTGGAATAACCTATGTGGGATATGACCTCAATTTAGAGCTAAAGGTTGCCATTAAGGAGTATTTCCCAAATGGATTGGTTACAAGAGATTCGTCGGGAACAGATACTGTTAATGTGTATTCAGGGGACGAGGGCGCTTTGTATATCCAAGGAAGAGATAAATTTGTAAATGAAGCAAAGGCTTTGGCAAAGTTTGATAGTGAGCCGGGAATTGTAACGGTTAAAGACTTTTTCTTAGAAAATGGAACAGCATATATTGTTATGGAGTATATAGAGGGAAGTACGCTGAAGCAATTTTTGGAAAGTAACGGTGGAAGAGTTCCTGTGGATATGGCGCTGAGAATGATAACTCCGATTATGGATTCTCTTGCCAAGGTGCATAGTCAGGGAATAATTCATAGAGATATAAGTCCTGATAACATTATGATGACAAAGGATTATAAAATGAAGTTGATTGATTTTGGTGCGGCAAGGGGAATGAGTCCAGAGGGCGGCAAAAGTCTTTCTATACAACTAAAACCCGGGTTTGCGCCCGAAGAGCAATACAGGACCCACGGAAAACAAGGCCCTTGGACAGATGTTTATGCTTTGTCTGCAACCTTATATAGGATGATAACGGGAAATACGCCAATAGAAGCTTTGGAGAGAAGCAGAATGGATGTGTTAAAAAAGCCGTCTATGTTGGGAATTCAGATACATCCCGAAATTGAAATGGCATTGATGACGGGCTTGGCTGTAGAGGCAAGAAATAGATTTGCCAATATGGAGTATTTAAGAAGAGCTTTGCATCTTGATGAATCGGTTTATAGGGGAGAATATACAGTTACAATTGACGGAGAAGACAGAAGAACACAAGAGGAATGGACGAACGAAAATAATCAGCCAAACACAGGAGGATATGCTCCGCCCGAGAAAAAGTCCTCTAATGCGTCGGTAATTGTAGCTGCTGTTATGGGAATACTTGCGATAGCTTTTGCCATATCGGTTTTGCTGGTTGTTCTCAGAAATGCGGATATTGCTAAAAATGAGGATGACGGAAATTCCAAAACAACCTCGACAGTTGCTACAGCAACAAAGGAGTATGAACCTCCGGTTTTTACTGTAGCTGAAGGCTCTTCAACGAGAGGAACAGATTATACATCAGGCAGCCCCGTAGAATATTATCCAAGCTTTGCTATAGATGGAAAAATGGAAACGGCGTGGTCGGCTAATCGGGAAATCTCTGTTAATCCCAGATTTACTTTAAAAGCAGATAGCCCTCAGCATGTTAAGGGAATTAAAATGACAAATGGATATTGTAAATCTGAAAATACTTATACAAAAAACAGGAGAATAACAAAGGTTAAGGTTGAGTATGAGGGAGGAGAAGTTATAAAGGATATGTCTATAGATAATTACAGAACAATGATAGATATACCATTTAATGCCCCTGTAGATACCTCATATATAACAATTTATGTTTTAGACACATACTATGGCGCTTGGAAGGATATATGTATAAGCGAGATAGAGGTATACTGATTGTCTTTGATGTTATTTGTATTTAAGGGTAGGAAAACAATATTAAATTGAAAAGAAATGGAGAAAACTATGCTATTTGCAAGAGTTAAAGGAAGAGGCGGAAGAGAGCATAATGAAGATGCTGTCGGAAACCTTATAAAAGGTGATATGAGCTGTTTTGTTTTGGCAGATGGGTTAGGTGGCCATGGCAAAGGAGAGGTTGCCTCGGAATTGGCGGTAAAAACAGTTTTGGAATGTTTTGATGCTCAGGCAGAGGTTTCCAAGGATATGTTGTATTCCTATATGGAGGCGGCTCAGAATGCTATCATAGATAAGCGTAAAGAAGACCCTGAATGCGCAAAAATGGGCACAACTTTGGTTGTGCTGTTGATGAATAGGGATTTTGCAGTATGGGGTCATTGTGGTGATAGCAGAATATACAGATTAAAAAATAAGAAAATTGAAGAAATAAGTAACGACCACTCGGTGGCATTTTCGTCATTTATGGCAGGGGAAATAAGTTATGACCAAATCCGCACAAGTCCGGACCAAAACCGATTGTTGCGCTCCTTAAGTGATGGAGAAAAATTTATACCTGATATATCAGATGTAACGCCTATTGGGAAAAAGACAGCATTTGTTTTGTGTAGTGATGGATTTTGGGAATATGTAGACGAACTTTTTATTATGGAGAGTCTGAAGAAAAATAAATCAGCCAAAGAGTGGCTTAAGGTGATGCTTGAAGAGAGAGAGAGAAAAGCTCCTGACAATGCGGATAATTACAGTGCAATAACTGTTATTTTATAATAGAAGGGATGAGGTTAATATGCCAATGAAAAGATGTCTAAATGGACATTTTTATGATGATATAAAATATAAGGAGTGTCCGTATTGCAGACCGGATGCAAGAAACATGGGAAATATCCCAAATATTCAGGCGGCTCCTATGAATGAAACAAGAAGAGAAAAGGCTAAAGATTTCTCAGTAGGGGTAGGAGGCGAGCCTTTAAGAAGGCAGGTTTTAACTCCGGGAGATAAGTCCAATATGGCAGTTAATGGAGAAACTGTTGCAATTAATAATAAGGAATTTGGAATGGTCCCAAAGGCTCCTGAAGAAAAACAGGCAGTGCGGCAAAACCCTATGGTACAGCCTTTGATTCAACCTAAGAATTTTGCTGAACAGTTCAAGCCACAGGCGGTAAAAGTAGAAAATAAGGCTGAAATAAAGATGGAGGAGCAAGCAAAGGTTGTTGAAATGATACCTGAGAAAAAAATACCCTTAGGGGAGAAAACAGTTTTTATTAGCAAGAGTTTTGGAGATATTGACCCCATTGTAGGTTGGCTTGTCTGTATAGATGGTCCGGATAAAGGGTGTAGCTATTCCTTGGTTTCAGGGAGAAATTACATCGGAAGAGGAGAAAATATGGGTGTATGCCTTAAGAATGATAAAAGTGTATCCCGAGAAAATCAAGCAATAGTAAGTTATGATGTTAAGAAAAATCATTTCAGGGTCATCCCCGGTGAAGGAAGAGGTTTGGTATATCTGAATGATGAGGAGTTATGCGAATACAAGCAACTTAAGAGAAAAGATGTAATAGAGATTGGACAAACTAAGTTGATTTTCATTCCTTTTTGTGATGAGGAATTTCATTGGTAAAAAATATTAATCAGTATTAGAGGGGAAAGTACAGATGAATGATATGAGAGGGGAAAATACACTTATTATAGTGGATTGTAATCGTGAAATACATGAAGTAGATGTAAATGCTTTTAATAGAAATTTCGAGGGTGAAACAAAAAAACTTATAAGCTTTGGTAGGGGAAGTGAGTGTGATATAGTTTTAAGCTCCCAGATTGTTTCTCAGGTTCATGGATTTTTTGAGTTTGTTGAAGGTAATTTATATGTGTATGATAATAATAGCACAAACGGACTGTTTGTAAACGGGCGCTTTTATAAAACACGGGAAGATGGGTCGTGTGAATTACATAAGCTGAGGGATGGAGATATTATAAGAATTGATAGCGAAAATGATGAAGGAGTTTACAACGGAGAAGGAGAGAAACCAGAAGAAATTGGTAGCCCAGAATATTCAAAGGAATTAAGGTTAACAAATGATACTCAACGTAAGTATCAGAAAAATGAGTAGAAAGAAGAAGTATTATAAAATTGCCGCATGTTTCGATACGGAGACAACTAATATTCCTGGAAATATACCAAGCGAAACTAGGGCAA
>JAZNCG010000081.1:0-2546 GCA_045587405.1 Ructibacterium sp.
AAATATTTAATAGTACAAAATTCAAAGGCTTATTCCAAAAGGCGGTAAAAGAAAAACTATGTAAATTATTAAAATTTAAAATTGTAAATATATCAAGAAAAACTAAAGTTGCAAAGCAGAGAGGGGAGAATATGTCGTTAAAAAAATGAAGAAGTGTCCCGACTTTAAAATTCTTTATAAGTTTTCCCAAATAATCTATCTGCAAATCCTTGATACCAATAGTCCAACGACGGCGCTGTAGAACAGATTGCCGAAAAGCAACAGGTTTTTCGTCATAAACAACTGCTTTATTTGCATAGGCAATCTTAACATTCTTAAGAGCAAGATTGAGAGTATACTCATTATCTTCGGCATAAGACGAAGTTTCCCAGGGAACAGATTTTAATAGTTCCGATGAAAGAGCAAAGCCTGTGCCACCCAATCTTGCACCAATTCCAAGATTATAAAAACCCATCTGGACAATGCGATTAGTAATCCAATACCACATTGAATAACTGTGAGAAACCCATGATGAATTGGGATTTTTAGAGTCAATATATCCTTGAATTGCCAAATATCCCTCTTGGAGTTTAAGATTAATTTCTGATAAAAAGTTCGTGTCAACAATATTATCTGCATCTATTACAACAAATGCGTCATAAGTTTTATCCCTTGAAAGCAGTATATCAAAAGCTGTTGTGAGCAGCCCACCCTTTCCGCCACCTTGAGGAACTGATATATTTAATATTTCAGCACCGTTTTTTAAAGCAATTTCAGCGGTATTATCCGAGCACCTGTCAGCTATAACATATATGCTGTAATATTTTTGCGGATAGGATTGAATTTTAAGACTTCTAATCAAACTTTCGATTACGCTTTGCTCATTATGGGCAGGAATTAATATTGCGAATTTAGATATATTTTCAGATGTGTAGGTGGATTTGTGCTCAAAGAGAGAGAAAAAGCTGACTAATAAATAGAAAAACCCTAATAATATAATTATAATTTGACAAGATATGTTAATTATATTGATAAAATTTGTGCTCAAAAACTCACCACCTTTATATCTGTATTATAACACATTTTGGGGAAATTTCAAGTAAAAGTCAAAAAGAAAAAGAGAGATTTCGTTAATGAAATCTCTCTTAGATTCGTAAATGGGGATTAATACATTCCGCCACCTGCACCCGCCATAGCAGCAGCGGCAGCTGCATCTCCTGCAGGGTCAGGCTTATCAGCAACAAGACTTTCTGTTGTGAGAACCATAGCAGCAACACTTGACGCATTTTCTAAAGCAGAGCGTGTAACCTTTGTCGGGTCTACGATACCGCCTTTGAGCATATCCATATATTCATCTGTTAAAGCGTTGTAGCCAATACCTTTTTCGCTGGCTTTAATTTGGTTGATAATAACACTACCCTCAACGCCTGCGTTATAAGCAATCTGACGAACAGGTTCTTCTAAAGCACGAAGAACAATCTGTACACCTGTTTTTTCGTCGCCATCTACTTGGTCAAGAAGAGCTTCAACAGCTGGGATTGCATTGATAAATGCTGTACCACCACCTGCAACAATACCTTCTTCAACAGCGGCACGGGTTGCAGCAAGAGCATCTTCGATACGGAGTTTTTGCTCTTTCATTTCGATTTCTGTTGCAGCACCAACCTTGATAACAGCAACACCGCCTGCTAATTTAGCCAAACGCTCCATCAATTTTTCTTTATCAAACTCAGATGTTGTTTCCTCAATCTGTAAACGGATATTTGCAACACGATTTGCAATTTCAGTTTTGTCGCCCATACCATCAACAATTATTGTATTTTCTTTTTGGATTTTTACCTGACGAGCACGACCTAACTGGTCAACAGTAGCTTCTTTAAGGTCGAGTCCAACTTCTTCAGAAATAACCTGACCACCTGTTAAAATAGCGATATCTCTGAGCATTTCCTTTCTTCTGTCGCCAAAACCGGGAGCCTTAACGCCAACGCAAGTAAATGTTCCACGGAGTTTATTAACAATAAGAGTTGAAAGAGCTTCACCCTCGATATCCTCAGCAATAATCATCAATTTTTTACCGGATTGAACAATCTGCTCTAAAAGAGGAAGAATTTCCTGGATGTTAGAGATTTTTTTATCAGTAATTAAGATATATGCATCGTCTATAACAGCTTCCATCTTGTCTGTGTCTGTAACCATATAGGGAGAAAGGTATCCGCGGTCGAACTGCATACCCTCAACTACCTCGCACTCTGTTCTTGCTGTCTTGGATTCCTCAACTGTGATAACACCGTCGGATGTAACCTTTTCCATAGCGTCCGCGATAAGTCTTCCGATAGTTTCATCGCCTGCAGAGATAGTACCAACTCTTGCGATGTCCTCTGTGCCGTTGATCTTCTGTGAGTTAGCAACGAGGCACACAACAGCCTTGTCAACAGCCTTTGCGATACCGCGGCGGAGAACCATGGGGTTAGCTCCTGCAGCGATATTCTTCATACCCTCGTGAATGAGAGCCTGGGCAAGAAGTGTTGCGGTTGTTGTACCGTCACCTGCTGCATCGTTTGTCTTTG
>JAZNCG010000082.1:0-6245 GCA_045587405.1 Ructibacterium sp.
ATGTATAAAACCTTAATTTTATGATTATAATAAAGGGTTGGAACTTATTAATAATATACTTATAATTTGGTTTTATTATCCACAAACTCCATAAGATGTATTAATAGTATAGTTTGTCCACATTTTATAAAAAGTTTAAAATGTTATTTATGTGGATAATAGAAAATTTTAATTGACATTTAATAAAGAATTTGAGATAATTATTTAGATATATAAAAAGGCTATAATTGGAAATAAGAGAGGAGTAGTAGAGAGTGAAAATAGGTATTGGAAGTGACCATGGCGGAGTTAATCATAAATCTTATATAAAGGAACACTTAAAAAAATTAGGGCATGATGTTATAGATTATGGAACGCAGAGTGAAGTTTCTGCAGATTATCCCGATATTGCAAAGTTAGTTTGTGATGGATATTTAAAAGGGAATTTTGATAAAGGAATATTAATATGTGGAACGGGAATTGGTATGAGTATTGCTGCAAATAAGGTTGATGGTATAAGGGCGGCTCATGTTACAGATTGTTTTAGTGCAAGAATGTCTGTAGAACATAATAATGCTCAGATAATATGTTTAGGTGAGAGAATAACAGGCCCTGACCTTGCGGTTGAAATAGTTGATTCTTATTTAAAGGCGGAACATCAGGGTGGAAGACATACAAGAAGAGTTGAAAAAATTATGGATTTGGAAAAATAGTACAAATTTATTAAATTATATTTTACATAATCAACAAAAAATAATTTAATAAATAAGTCAGCTTTTGTTTAGAAGTAGATTTTTCTAAATTTTATTGCATATTTTTTTATTTGTGTTATAATTAAAATAATGGGCATTTGTTGATTAATATGAAAGGAGTAAAGCAAATGAAATATTCAAGTGAAGTAGAAAAGATGTGTCCCTTGGCAAAAGGCGCATATCATGGCCCTGCACCAATTCCTCAGGAGGGACAATGGACGCAGGTTAAAGAAATTAAAGATGTATCAGGTTTAACACATGGTATTGGTTGGTGTGCTCCTCAGCAGGGTACCTGTAAATTAACATTAAATGTTAAAGAAGGTATTATAAGAGAAGCATTAGTAGAAACTGTCGGTTGTAGTGGTATGACACATTCTGCTGCTATGGCATCAGAAATTTTGGTAGGAAAAACATTATTAGAAGCTTTAAACACAGACTTGGTTTGTGATGCTATTAATACAGCTATGCGTGAGTTATTCCTCCAAATCGTTTATGGTCGTACACAGACAGCTTTTTCAGAGGATGGTCTTCCTATCGGTGCCGGTCTTGAAGATTTAGGTAAAGGTTTGAGGAGTCAGGTTGGTACAACCTATGCAACTCTTGATAAGGGCCCGAGATACCTGGAGTTGGCAGAGGGATACATAACAAAGGTTGCAGTTGATAAGGACAACCAAATTATAGGTTATAAATTTGTTCACCTTGGAAAAATGATGGAAATGATTGGTAAGGGAATGGATGCAAACGAAGCTTTAGAAAAAGCAAGCGGTCAGTATGGTAGAGTTGATGATGCAGCAAAGCTTATCGACCCTCGCCACGAATAGGATAGGAGGTATAAAAATGGCTTTATTTGAAAGTTACGAAAGAAGAATTGACCAAATCAACGCAGAGCTTAACAAACATGGTATATCTTCAATTGAAGAAGCTAAGCAGATTTGTGATGATAAAGGTATAGATGTTTATAATATGGTAAAGGAAATTCAGCCTATCTGCTTTGAAAACGCATGTTGGGCATACATCGTTGGTTCGGCTATCGCAATCAAAGATGGTGTTACAAATGCTGCTGATGCAGCTGAAAAAATTGGTTTAGGTCTTCAGTCTTTCTGCATTCCAGGTTCTGTTGCAGATGATAGAAAAGTTGGTTTAGGCCATGGTAACCTTGGTGCAAGACTTTTGAGAGAGGAAACAAAGTGTTTTGCTTTCTTGGCAGGTCATGAATCTTTTGCAGCAGCAGAAGGTGCTATTGGTTTGGCAAAATCTGCAAACAAGGCAAGAAAAGAAGATTTAAAGGTTATTTTGAATGGTCTTGGAAAAGATGCTGCTCAGATTATTTCAAGAATAAATGGTTTTACCTATGTTCAGACTAAGTTTGATTATTATACAGGTAAAGTTAATGTTGTTCAGGAAATAGCATATTCTGATGGAGAAAGAGCAAAAGTTCGTTGTTATGGTTCAGATGATGTTCGTGAAGGAGTTGCAATTATGCACTTAGAAGGAGTAGATGTATCTATTACAGGTAACTCTACAAATGCAACTCGTTTCCAACATCCTGTTGCAGGAACATATAAGAAAGAATGCATCGAACAGGGCAAAAAATACTTCTCTGTTGCATCAGGCGGTGGTACAGGAAGAACATTGCATCCTGATAATATGGCTGCAGGTCCTGCTTCTTATGGAATGACAGATACAATGGGTCGTATGCACTCTGATGCTCAGTTTGCAGGCTCATCTTCAGTTCCTGCCCATGTTGAAATGATGGGACTTATCGGCGCTGGTAACAACCCAATGGTTGGTATGACTGTTGCAGTTGCTGTTGCAGTTGAAGAAGCAATGAAGAAATAAAGGATTGAAATTATGTAGGGGCGGATTTATCCGCCCTTTTTTCATAGATATTAGAGGTGTAAAAATGAATGCTTTGCCAAGACTCAAAAAAGTCGATTGGAGCATTATGATTATTATTAAAAGAGAAAAGCTTCATTCTACACTCCTGAGTATGAAGAGAAACCACCATCAACAGGAATGGTAACACCTGTTACAAAACTCGATTTTGTTTCATCAAGTAACCATTCAAGAGTTCCTAAAAGCTCATCAGCATTACCAAATCTACCCATTGGAGTTGAACGCAGAATTTTATCAGTTCTTGGTGTTGGTGTGCCATCTTTGTTAAAGAGCATATTTCTATTTTGATTTGTTACAAAAAATCCCGGTGCAATAGCATTAACACGAATATTTTCTTTTGCAAAATGAACCGCAAGCCATTGTGTAAAGTTGTTTACAGCTGCTTTTGCGGCAGAATAAGCAGGAATTTTCGTTAATGGTCTGTATGCATTCATAGAGGAAATATTTATAACAGAGCATCCATCTCTACCTAACATATCAGGCATAAAAACCTGGCTTGGAAGAAGAACTCCTTTAAGGTTAAGGTCAAATACAAAGTCAAACCCGCTTTCGTCAATATTAAAAAAGGTTAAAAAGTCAGTTGTGTCCTGGTCGCCTTTTTGATATTCTTCATGAAGAGTTGTGCATTTTGGGTTGTTTCCGCCTGCCCCATTTATTAAGATATCACATTTGCCAAAATCTGATAGAATTTCTTTATGGATATTTTTTATATTGTTGACATCTAAAACATTGCATTTGTACGCTTTTGCTTTTCCGCCATTGTCGTTAATTCTGTCAGCAACAGATTTTGCTGATTCTTCATTTAAATCGAGCAACGCTATATTGTGTCCACTTTTTGCCAGAAATTCAGCAAAGGAAGAGCACAAAACACCGCCCGCACCTGTAATTACTATATTTTTCATAATAGTTCTCCATTCTTTATCAGTATTATTTATTTATCATTTTTTCAACTGCTTCAAAAAGTCCTGTTATATAAGCAGCGCCTAAGGCTCTGTCATAAAGACCATAGCCAAATCGACCCTTTTCTCCCCATATCATTCTGCCATGGTCAGGACGGACATATCCGTCGAACCCTTTTTCTACCAAAGCCTTAACAACACCAAACATATCAATCGAACCACAAGATGTAGGATGGGCAACTTCTTCAAACTTTCTTTTCCCTGTATGTTTGATATTTCTAAGATGTAGGAAGTGTATACGATTTGCAAAGGTTGACGCAAAATCAATCATATCATTATCACAGCTTGCACCCAAAGAACCTGTACAAAGTGTCAACCCATTGTTAACCTCGGGAACGATATCCAAAAATCTTTGGATATTTTCCTTTGTAGTAATAATTCTGGGCAGACCGAATATTCCCCAGGGTGGGTCATCAGGGTGTATTGCCATATTAATATTACATTCTTTGGCAACAGGGATAACCTTTTTCAAAAATATTTCTATATTTTTCCATAGACCCTCTTCGCCAAGAGCTTCATATTCTTTTAATAAGCTTTTAAGCTCATCACTTTCGTAACTTGTGTCCCATCCCGGAAGAGATAAATCACCCTTTAAGGGATTCATTGTCAGAACGGTTTCTTCGTCATATGCAAGAGCGTTGGCTCCGTCGGGTTGTTGATGCTTTAGCTCACTGCGTAACCAATCAAAAACCGGCATAAAATTATAACAAATACATTTTACACCGCTTTTGGAAAGCCTGCGAATGTTCTCGCAATAATTTTCGATAAGTTCGGGCGCATTGGCTCTGCCCAACTTAATATCCTCGGGCACAGGAACGCTTTCTACAACTTCAAATTCAAGCCCGTGTTTTTGAGCATCATCACGAATTTTGTTAATGCTTTCCTGGCTCCAGACGCCGCCGGGTTTAACATCATATACAGCAGAAACAATACCGCTCATTGTTGGAATTTGAGATATTTTTTCCAGTGTTACAGGGTCATCGTTACCATACCAACGAAATGTTAGTTTCATTTGCAATCCTTCTTTCTTTATTTTTAGCTTTATTTGAAAAATTTTATATTTTTTAATATATTACAGCAGTTATGTTGCCTGAATTTCCCATAATTTTTATAATTATATTGGGATTGTAGTTTTTTTTAATATTAACAGTATCTCCAAATTCGGTATTATTAATTAATTTATTTATAATTTCGATTAAGTTAATTTGTTAGTAGCTCTATCTGATAATATAAATAAATTGTCAAAGTGCAAAAAAAAAGACAAAGTTCTTGAAAAATTAACACAACAGTGTTATAATGTAGTAAAATAGGAATTTTATACAAAGAAATGGGATTAAAAATATGCCATATAGTGAGAAAATCATCTATCTATCTATCTATGTATGTATTGCATACCCCACCCATTTTTATGACATCGGCTTTGCCTGAGGCGTAATAATTTAAATAAAATATTAGTATAGAATTATAAAAGCATAGCCTTAGCATATATATCAGGGGGAGAAAATTATGACAACTAATCGTTTTTTAAAGAAAAAAAATAACAATATACTTTTCGCAATGATTGCAGTAGTGCTTTTGTGTGCAATATTTGTTGGTATGATGTTTGAAATATATACAAGAGAAGAAACTGAAGCATATGAAAATCTTCATATTCAAACAAAGCAATTTAAGGATGATATAAAGGGGCAGATAAACTCCGCTCAGGACACTCTTTCGCTTATGGCAAATTTTGCATCTGAGCTTTATGAAAAAAATGTTGATTCCAACCTTATATTTGAGTCTTATGAACCAACAGGTTTAATCAGTAATGTAGGTATCTTGCAACCTGATAACACCTTTGTTACCCAAAAGGGTGTTTTGGATTTTAATAATAAGCTTTCTTTTGAAGATGAGGTAGCAAAAGGCGAATATATCAGTGGCAGAGTTGCAGATGTAACAAATAATAGTATTGGAATTATAAGAATTGCAGAGCCAATTATAGTAAAAGGTGAAATTGTTGGAATTTTATATGGTTCTATAAAACTTGATGATTTCGAAAAGCGATATAGTGAAAGGATATCTGAACTTGATGCACAGCTATTTATATACGAAGCAGGAAATGGCAATTTTATTATAGACACAATCAATAGCAAAATTGGCAATATTAGCGAACTTAAAAATAGAAAATATTCTAAAGAGTATTCTTATGAAAAATTAGTATCTGAAGATAAGGGGTATACCGTCTTTGTTTCGGCGGTGTGGAACGAAAACTTGTATATGCATTATTCGGCATTGGATATTGCTGATTGGAAAATAATGCTTGCAAGACGAGAAATACATGTTTTCGAAAATGCTCGCTACATAGCAAGGATTATGTATATATCGCTCTTCCTTGTTGGCCTTGTTCTTATTCTTTATTTTATGTATCTCTTGAATGGAGAAAATAAAAAGAAGCATATTACTCAAGAAGGTTCTGCAATAAGAAAACTTCTGTTGGATGCGAATAAACAACAGGGAAATATAAAAGAAGCTCTGGAAAAAATAACACTGTTTTCAAAGGCGCGCTCAGCATTTTTTGAAGATACCGATGAGGAGGATTATTCTTACACATCACCGTCGTATGCAGAAAGCGTTCTTGAAGGAGATGCGAGAAAATACTTTATATCCGAGATTTTGGGAT
>JAZNCG010000083.1:0-9919 GCA_045587405.1 Ructibacterium sp.
TAGAATGCGCTTATTGCAATGAAATTTTATATGATACAGCATCTGAAGAATTACAATTTACAGATAATCGGCAAGACGGAATGACTATGCAATAGGAGGTGTTTTCTATGGCGGTAAGTCCGACTCTAATAAAAGCAGCAATAACACTCGCAACGGATAAAAAGACCTGGGTAGTTGTCGGTTCTGTGATATTTGGTATCATCTTTATGGTAGTCGGGATAGTGGCAGCATTTTTAAATATCTTTTCTTTTGACGATACAGGCTCAACAACTGCGTCAACAGACTATGTGCGATTCGTAGATGACATAAAATATGCCTATGAAAAGCTTGATGCACAAATTGATAGTAAATATCCCGACCTTGACCGAGATCAGATACATGCAGTTTTTTATACTATGTATTTCGGAGAGGAAAAGATTATGGCGGCAGACTTCTATGATGGTTTTGTAGAATGTTTTATTACAAGATCAACCGATAGCGAAGGAAACGAGGTGCTGAGCCAATGCTCGTTAAATACAGCACTTCAAAGACTGGCAAATTACACCGGAAAGATGACAGATAATATAACTCAAAGTCAGGTAGATGAACTTGTGTCGGTACTTCGGTACGGAATGGCAAGTTCAGGTGATGACGGAGTTGTATATTCAGGTCCAAGACCTGAGGCATATTCGGATGCAGTCTTTGCACAGCTTATGAATGAAGCTGAAAAATACATAGGATTTCCTTATGTATGGGGCGGTTCTTCTCCGTCTACATCGTTTGACTGTTCCGGTTTTGTTTGCTGGGCATACACACATTCAGGAGTATATAACCTGCCAAGAACAACTGCACAGGGAATATATAATCAATGCGCACCAATCTCAAGGTCAGAAGCCAAGCCCGGAGACTTGGTATTTTTTACAAGAACATATGTGTCAAGCACACCTGTAACACATATCGGAATATATGTAGGTGACGGCTTGATGCTTCATTGCGGTGATCCAATCAAATATGCATCTATTGATACAAATTATTGGACAAGTAAATTATATGGCTTTGGAAGACTTCCTCTTTCAGTGCCAGCCTAATAAATTACACGAAGGAGAAAATTATGGTTATAAATAAAGCTTATGAAAACCTTGCCAATGCAATTATATTGCTGGCAGTAGAAGATATCCGTGAAGAAAATGTACATGCATACGATGCAAGACGTTTTTTAAAATCAAGTTGGTTTGAAGTTCTGTCAACAGCAGATGGAAATGAAATTCTGAAAAGACTTGACAGAGAAATTGAAGCCAAGCACAGGCTAAAAAGAAAGGCGGTAATATGATGGATAGAAAAATTCACTATGAAACAGTCCGCAAACTGTTCATAGAAAAGTTTGGTGTTGAAATTGATACAAAA
This sequence comes from Ructibacterium sp., assembly GCA_045587405.1. Classification (GTDB taxonomy): domain Bacteria; phylum Bacillota; class Clostridia; order Monoglobales; family Monoglobaceae; genus Ructibacterium. Next base: position 1,384 of record JAZNCG010000083.1, read on the forward strand.
GAATTTATAAATAACCAAACAGGAGAAGTATACAATCTGATATTTGATAAAGGAACAGATATAGCTCTGTTTTCCATGAGGGATAATGACGAATATATATGTGTTAATTCCAATGGTGATGAGATAGATAAAGATAAAATATACAGTTATATCAATGGAGTTAATGTAAAGTTCGAAAATTATAAAATGACAATATCCGAAAAAGACCTTGTACTACGGTGTAAAGATCAGACACTTGATATTGAAGAACTTATAAAAAGAGAAGCCGAACTCTTCCCTGAAAGAACCACTATCGTTTTAAGGGGAATGTTCACAAAGAATGGTTTATCAGGCGACCTGACAAACTTCTATGTTGATGAAATTATCTATGTGAATGAGGAGCAGTTTGCAAAGATACAAAAAACAGAAGATGTAGATGTATTCAAATCATATAATGAGAAAATGTATGAACCTGTATCAGATGGTGTACATGGAGTGCTTGTCATAGGTCCAAACGGCGATGGGATTATGGTGGATACTCAAGGGTACAACTATGCAAGATATATGAGTTATGCACCAAAGATTGAAATGCCGATTAACTATATGCTTGAACAGAACATGAAACAAAATGCAGTTCTTGAAATGAAGTTATATGTTCCTCTCAAGGTTGAGGAACTTGACAGAGAAATGGGCGACACAAATGAAATAGATGGCGAACCATATTTGAGAGAAATACGAAAGAAAGTTTATGAGTTCAATCTCGAAGATGGAGAAAGAGGTCTTGCAAAATATTTTGGAAAAGATAATATCAGCCGAAACAAGGTATATAGCATCAAGCCGGATGTTGAACGCGTTCGTGATACCATGATGGGTGTTGCGGTCATTAAAATGACAAAACCTCTTACTCAAGCTGAAATTGATGACTTGAAAGATTATGTTACAGGTCAGTTTTCTGATGGTTGGGGAGAGTCTTTTGAACAACATGAGATAAGTGTATCAGGTGGAGAAATATATGTTCATTTTTGGGATTGGGAAGAATACTACATAAAAACTGAGGATGAAATGAACCAGATGCTTGACCAGAGTATGAATGAAAATACACAGGAAATGCAGGGCATGTCCGGTATGTAAGTTAAATAATTAATGTGTAGCGAGGCAGAAATGTCTCGCTTTTTTCATGCAGAAAGGAGTACAAATGCGATACGAGCTAATCCATTTTTGCGAAATAGATGGAGAAGCTGTAAAGAGTTATTGCACAATACATAATGAGAATAAAAGAAAGAATCTCGGTAACATTGAAGAGGTAAATGAGAAAAATCTTGAAAATTTTAATTTTATGGTTGGAGGAACACCATGTCAGGATTTCAGCATATCAGGAGCAAGAAAGGGAGCAGTATGGAAATGCAAAAGCTGTAATACGGAATATAATCCGTTGACAGTAAACCCCGAAAGTCGCAACTATTGTCCGGAATGCGGCTGTGAGAATATCGAAAAAACAAGGTCATCCCTTCTTGTTGAATGGCTGCGTATTCTTAAACATATAAAACCTGATGTGGCAATTTATGAAAATGTCAAAAACATTTTAAGCTCAAGTTTTGATACGATGTTTGGCTTATTTATTGAGGAGATTATGTCCTATGGTTATAACATCTATATGGGTGTTCTCAATAGTAAAGGATATGGAATTCCGCAGAACAGAGAAAGACTCTATATAGTTATGATTAAAAGAACTGTTGACAATGGTAAGTTCAAATTTCCGATACAAGAATATAGCCTTGGCAGCTTACAAGACTTTTTATTACCTGCGGATGATGTGAATTTTTATAAAACGGATATTCCAAATATTTATATGGACCGAAGAATAAAACCGTCTGTCAGAAAGGCTTATGAAGAAAACCTTGATTCAATCATAACTTGTCAAAAGGATATGTACCAATGTCAGGTTAAAAGCGGATTTCAGGATTGCAAAGTGGGGATTACATTAGCACCTACCTTAAGAGCAGGAAATTCACACACAGCAGTCTTTGACGGAAAAAGAATAAGAAAACTTGAACCTCTTGAAAATGTGTTGCTTATGGGATTTGAAAAGGCAGACTATGAAAAGATGAAAGAAGCAGGAGTCAGTAACACGCAGATATATAAACAGACAGGCAACTCAATTGTAGTTAATGTGTTGCTTGCCATCTATCGCAAACTGTATAATGCTATGCCGTATCTGTTTGAAGATATACGGCTCGGAAGTTTTTTCAGTGGTATAGGAGCCTTTGAAAAAGCATTTACAATCCTTAAAAATGAAGTGGAGGGAGATGATATGATTGAAACTTGGTAATGAAATTTATACCTGTTCAGAAATTAATTTAATGGCTACTTATGAGGAGATATATAGAGTGCCTGTGGAACAGCAGGTTACTCAATGGTGCGGAGATATGCATGTGTATGAACTCAGGCTTGGTGTTAAACCGGACGATGTCAAACAGGTGTTTGAAAAGGCGCTATCAGTAATTAAAATGACAAGAGATGAGTTTGAAAAATTTAATCATTCGTACCAAAACACTATCAAGTATAAAATGAAAGAAAATATGCCTCGAAAGTATGAGGCAGTAATTATATTTAATAAGCCAATGCTCTTTACAAACGAAAGATTGGAGTATGATGATATACCTGATGGACTACATAGATACGATATCAGAGATGGCGGTATGGATGGGAATATGTGTGAACTTAAAGATTATGTTGCAGTCAACCATTGGGGAACAGTACTGAGCAGAGATGCAGTGGAGTCGAAAATAATTGACGGACAAGAAATGAATTCCCAAAGCGGTATTGTAATGACCGATGATGACTATAACTACACAGGCGAAGAATTCACCACAGAAGAGTATCTTGAGAATTATATGTACCTTGTTGAAGAGTATTGCGAACCCAAAGAAAATATGGAAATGAGGATGTGATTTTAGATGAAACTTGAAAAAATTTCGTTCAATTACAGTACCGAAAAGCTTAGAGGAATTAAAGTTCATGCACCTGATGTTTATGAAAACCTTGAAAAATATTTATCTGAAGGTATGGAGAAAATATATCAAAAATATGTTCCAAGATCTACAAGAATGTATATCGATGCCATACTTGCTGCAGAAGATAATGTTCAGGGAAAGGGAGGCAATAAATGAAATCAAAAATAGTTCAGTATGATTTTCACAAAAAAAGCATCATATCCTTGAAAAAGACATTTAACTATGATATACTGTTAACACTTATAAGTGTGAGGAGGTGTGTACATGAAATGTAAGCTCATGCATAAAAACATTCCTGTTGCATCGCTTGAGTTCGATGAAGTGACCGGAGTATTTACAAGTATATACGATGTTATAAATCCATTGCATCTGCCTGTCGGAGTACCTGTGGTAAATGGTATGGCAGACAGACGAGAGCTTCATGCCTGGTGGGTTGCAAGAGCTATTCCTGCAAGTAGATTAGGTCTCAAAGAAGCACTTGAAAAAATCGGCTTATCAGGTACAACAGAGATGCTTGGAAAGAGCTTTGGTCTCAACCTCTCCGATCAGTATTGGGTACTTCCTGATAGTGCAAACCTTGATTGGCACACCATCAACTTCTTCGAAAATGATTTTTCAGAGGATATCGGTAATATTCTTATAGGACTTAAAAATGATTCAGATGATATAAACTATATGTCCCCTGACTCCGCATCAGATGGATGGCTTAAGAAAAAATGGAGAATTCTTGATGGTGACAGAGTTTTATTTAAAGCAGGAAGCGGTTCATATCAACAGGAACCATATAATGAAGTTCTGGCAACCGTAATCATGAAAAGGCTTGGCATTGAATGTGCAGAGTATAGTCTTACTCTTATAGGTGATAAACCATATAGCGCCTGCAAAGATTTTATAACTTCTGAAACAGAACTTGTAACTGCTCATAACATTCTCAAATCAACAAGTAAGCCAAACCATAAATCAAATTATGAACACTATATTGATGTCTGTAAAGATTTAGGAATTAGTGATATACAGCATAATTTGAATCAGATGTTGACTCTTGATTTTATCATAGTAAACGAAGATCGACACCTCAATAATTTCGGTCTTGTAAGGAATGCAGAAACACTTGAATATACCTGTTCGGCACCTATATATGATAATGGAACATCAATGTGGTTTAACACAGCTACCGGAAGTATAAAAGCCGGAGCGAGAGATATTGCCTCAAAACCTTTCAAGACAAATCACTCGGACCAGATTAAATTGGTAACAGATTTTAGTTGGCTTGACCTTGGTAAACTCAAAGGAATTGATGAGGAGTTTGCTGAAATATTAAAGACATCCCAACACATGGATGCAGAGCGAAAAGATACACTTTGCAGAATGCTTAACAGCAGAATAGAAATGCTTCAAAATGTAATGAATCACACTGTAAAATATACAAATATTCATGATATCGGTGAAGATGTTGAGGAAGATATTGCATACTCTGGTCAGGATGATGGAATGAAATTGCAGTAAGGTATAATATGGCATAAGCAGACGATTGAAACATATCGTCTGTTTTTTTATGCCTGAAAGGAAGGTAATTATATGGCAAAATATACTGTTTCAAAAACTGAAAAAGAAACAATAATTCTCTTCAATGAAGAGGATGACAACGCTGAAATCTATACATATAATCGTAAATTGATTAGCAAGCTAAAAAAGCATCCTACATTTGTGAAACTAAAAGAAAAAGATGATGCAGGAGCATACACATTTGTTGTTCCGAAAGATCGTATGAGCATAGGAATAAGAAAACCATTATCTGAAGAACAAAAAAATCAGTTAATTGAGCGTGGAAAACAAATGCAAAGAAAAAAGAAGGGATATACCCCCGAAAATGAAATAAAAATTTAAAGTAAGGTCTTGATACTACCAATCATAGTTATGTTTTATTTCGCAATGAATAATAAGGCTTTTTTCACCTTAAAAGCGATTTAAAGTTAAGCTGCGTTATTACACCAAACAGCACCAAAACCTGAAATTAGCAATGAAAATACGCTTTTGGAACAAAAGTTGGCAATTTTAAGTTTGAGCAGGAAAAAGCAGTGGTGTCGGCAAACCGCCACAACTGCCTCAAACGCCCACCGGCAGTGCCGTTGGGAGCTGGTGCTGTAATAGAGGGTATGGTGCTGTTTTGGTGCTGTGAAACGGAATAAGCAGGTGTGTCAAGAGCTTAATTGGTGCTTTTGGTGGTGCTGTGCCGGAAAGGAGAATTTATGGAGAAAAAACATGTCAGTATATGGATAGATGAAGAGGTTTTGAAAAGATGTGATGCAAATGTCAAACTTTCAAAAGCAAATAACAGGAGTGAATACATAAGTGAAGCTATCGATTTTTACAACAGTTACCTGCATAGTATGAACAACGAAGACTTTGTAAGCGAGACACTTATGAAGGTGTTTCAGAGTACTATGGATAGCTTTGAAAAGAGAATGTCCCGGCAGTTGTTTAAGCAATCTGTTGAGATATCTAAAGTCTTCTGGCTCATAGCAAAAGAGCTAAAAGTTAATCCTGAAAATGCTGATGTACTTCACGAAAGCTGTGTGCAGGAAGTAAAAAGAATTAACGGTGCTATTCAGTTTCCTTATTCCAAAAAGGATGATAGATAATGCCAAAGATTATTGTTAAAATTAAGCATCTTAAAAAAACAAAAAGTGTAGGTAATCTGGTAGATTATATTGCAAGACGCGAAGGCGTTGATAAGTCAGTAAATCAAAGAGTTTTAGTCGGAGATGCAAGTAGGAAACAGATTGAATTTATTGATGAAATGCTGAAAAACTGTCCCGATGAAAAGAATAGCTTCGAGTATGCAGATTATATAGATAATCCCACCAAGAAAAATGCATCTGCTCTGATTACAGTAATAGCTGAAAACAATCCCGATGTCTTTGAAAACCACGAAAAGTATCTAAACTATATTGCAACCAGGCCCAATGTAGAAGTTATTTATGAGCATGGTTTGTTTGGAAATGACGACATAATAAATCTTGATGATGTTAAAACTGATTTAAAAAATCATGACGGCGTTATATGGATACCGATTATATCATTAAAAAGAGAAGATGCATCAAGACTTGGATACGATAATGCTGATATGTGGCGAAGCCTTATTCGTTCAAAGCAGATGGAAATATCAAAAGAATTTGGTATCCCTTTTCACGATTTCAAATGGTATGGGGCATATCATAATGAGGGCGGTCATCCGCATATTCATATGATGGTATATTCCAAAGGAAGTAAGCGAGGTTTTATCACAGAAGAGAATATTGAAAAAATAAAATCCATACTTGCAAATGAAATCTTTAAAAATGATTTATATGAATTGTATGACGAAAAAACTCATGCAAGGGAAAAGGTTTATGATGAGGTAAAAGCAAGAATGTCTGAGCTTGCAGGAATAATAAATAACAGAGACTATTCATCGTCAAAGGTGTGCAATATGCTACTTGATTTATCAAGTAATTTGAAAAATTGTAAGGGTAAAAAACAATATGGTTATCTGCCGAAAAATGTAAAAGATAAGGTGGATGATATTGTAAAAGAACTTGCCGATGACGAATGCATTAAGGAGTTGTATTCACAGTGGTGTAAAATACAAAGACAAATCGTAAATACATATAAAGACAGTGAGGTGGAACTGCCGTCTCTTGTGGAAAATAAAGAGTTCAGAAAAATAAAAAATGCGGTTGTTTCCGAAGCAGTAAAGCTTGGGGATAACCGCATTTTTACAGACAGAATAGAAGTCAGTGAGAAAGAAAATGATGTACACTTCACAGAAGACTATGAGCCTCACAGTCCTCCGTATATCTGTGATAGATCCGATGATGAAAACGAAGAAATTCATGATAATATATTTGAATTTCAAATACCGAATCAGTATATATGTGATTACAGAAGCGGACTCAAACATGCAAAGAAACTTCTCTATGAAGACAAAGAATATGATAAGGCATATAAAGCCTTGGTTCGTCAGGTTAGAAGAGGAAATGTACCTGCTATATTCGATATAGGAAAAATGTATGAGTCAGGATTACTTGTTGAAACCGATAAAGAAAAAGCAAACCGTCTTTTTGCAAAAGCACTGGAAGGTTATCTGCAATTGGAAAATGAAAGAAACTCTGATTTTTTTGAATATCAGATTGGTAGGTTATACAGTATGCAAACTGATTTTCAGGATTATGAAAAAGCAAGAATCTGGTTTGAAAAGGCATCAGAAAAAGGCAATTCCTTTTCAATGTTTTCTTTGGCAAATATGTATTATTTCGGAACAGGAACAGATATAGATTATGATAAAGCATTTGAATATTTTAAAATGAGTTCTGAAAAGAATTGTATTCAATCCTTTTATCGTTTGGCAATGATGCTTCGTGAAGGAAAGGGATGCGATATTGATACAGAAAAGTCAGATTATTGGTTTGCAAAATTTATTACACAGTATAAATATGGTGTCATTAAAGAAGATTCTATAAACTGTTACAGATTGGGTAAGCTCTATGAAAAAGGATGGGGAACAGAAAAAGATTTGGAAAAAGCAAAAGAATTATACTTGGCAGCTTGCAAAAGTAATAATCCGAATGCTGAATTTGCTGTTGCCAGACTTTATTTCCGTGAGGGAAATGAAGAAGAATGCCTTCGTTATATAGAACTTGCCGAGGAACATGGTAATAGCTATGCAAGGCAGTGGTATGATAATGTAAAAGCATATCAAAAGTATTATCAAAAGACTAATGTAATTGAATCTGCGGCAAATTTATTTTGCAGACTTGCGAGTATAATTGAAGATGATACAGATAAAAAAGTTGATGGATTCTATAAAACAATTGTCGACTCTAAAGAGAGACAGCGTACCCAAAAGAAGAAACAGAGCCTCGGCATAAAAATGAGGTGATGGATTGGTTAATAAAAGATTCACTGATGAACAGATTATCAGAGCAAACAATATTGATATTGCTGATATGCTTCAAAAACAAGGTGAAAGAATAAAGAAATCCGGAAAAGATTATCGTTGGGAAAGACATGATAGTGTACTTGTCAGAGGAAATAAATGGTTCAGACACAGCCGTCAGGAAGGCGGCGGACCCATTCAGTTTATACAATATTTTTATGGAATGAGTTATGCTGATGCAGTAAAATATTTGCTTGACGGTGAAGAAGGTGCAATGTTTATTCAATCAAGCAGTAAACCCGAACCCAAGCCTGTATTTAAAGAGCCTAAACTGTCAAAAAACATGCATCGTACCTTTGCATATCTTGTTAAAACAAGAATGATAGATGCAGATATTGTAGAATATTTTGTAAACGAAAAAAAGATTCTTGAAACAGAAGAATATCACAATGTTGCATTCTGCGGTTACAATGAAAACGGTGAAATGAAGCAAATGCATCTGCGAAGCACAATACCCGGAACAAGATTTTTTCTTGATGTAGACGGAAGCGATAAGCAATACTATTTCAGATATGTGGGTATAAACGAAAATGTGTTTGTATTTGAAGCACCGATAGATATGCTG
>JAZNCG010000084.1:0-3525 GCA_045587405.1 Ructibacterium sp.
TCTGGCTTAATGATATTGGAAACTCTTGTCCTAACAATGGCGAATCTGTTGCAGAGCTATCTGAAAGATCCGTTAAAGCTTTTGAAAAATTAGCAAAAGAGAATGTAGGAAAAACAGTTTATGTCGCAACTCATGCAACGCCAATCAGAGCATTAATTAATTATATAGATGGTTTTGAAGTGGAAAATATGAAAAATCTTCCGTGGGTTACGAATGCTTCAATTACAATTGTTGATTATGTGGATGGTAAGCTTGTCTGCCATAAAAAGGGTTATGACGAGCATTTAGGCGAGCTAAAATCATATCTTACAGGCAGAGTATAAAAAAATTCCTTCTTCAGGGTAGTGTACGCTTACGGACAGTATTAAAAAGAGAGAAACGAAAATTCGTTTCTCTCTTATTCGTTTCTCTCTTTTTTGTAGGGTTCGGTGTCCTCGACGAACCGCTTATGAGCTCTTAGGATTATCCTAAGACCCTATATAAAACCCCGAAACAAATTTTGTTTCGGGGTTAAATTATTCTTGTTTCGATTTAATTGTTTTTAGTGAAGAAATCAGCATTCTCCTTATAGCACCACAATCATTTTGTATCTTTTTGTACTTTTCTTCTCTTATAGAATTTGTCTCAAAAAGCAATTCAAGCCAATACTCAGTTTCATAACATTCTTTTTGAGCAATTTCAAGTTTTGATATAAAATCTTTTTTACTTTGAGCATATTGTGCTTCGTGAATATTGGCGCCTATTGATGTACATGAACGAAGTAATTGATTAACTAAAACAGATTCTTTAAAATTTGATTTAATTTCTCTGCAGAGAAAAACGATATCTTTAGCAAATTCTTTTGCCCTACCTCTTAAAATACTATCATCCACATTAACCACCTCAAATTTATTATACTACTTTTCGTAAGTTTGTTCAATTTTTATTCTGTACTTTGTACAGAGTGATATTATTGCTTTGCAATAGTTTTATTGAAAGCTATGGCTTTCAGTGGTATTTTATTTGCCTTATAGCTGTGCAAGACACAATAAAACTATCGGAAGATAATATCACTTGCCGCAAGGCAAATAAAACTGGCGTAGTGTCCTTTAGAACACTACGCCTAAGAAGGAATTTTTTTATATATTAAACCTACTGCCTACATCTTCTCGAAATTCATCTTCAAGCTTTGATGGACATAGTATTTTTATAACATCTCCACCTTTTATAATGGTATCACCTTGAGGAATAATCTCAGTTTCACCTCTCAAAACGCTTACAATAAGAAATTGCTTGTCCCAACCGATTTTTGAAACCGCTGTACCATCAACACTTGAACCAAATTCAACAGGAAAATCTATTAAAACACTCTCACTGTGCTCATCGTTAACAATTTTGTTAGGTCTTATATTATTAAGCAACGAATCATAAATAGGTTTTGATTTCATTAAATCTGCAACAAAATATGCAAATAACGCAACAACAGATAAAGCTAACATTTGAGTTATAGAGCCTGACATCTCAACTATAAGTACAATTCCTGTAATAGGCGCTCTTACTATTCCTGTAAACATACCAACCATACCAAGCAATATAAAGTTCAACAGGTATGTATCTGCAAGTCCAAAGTAATTTATGGAAATATATCCAAAAATTCCTCCTACCAATGCACCCAATACCAATAACGGAAAAAATATTCCACCTGGTGCACCACTTCCAAAACTAATCATCGAAAATACAAATTTGGCTACAAGTAAAATAATCATATACGAAATTGCATATTTATTAGCAATCAAAGATGCAATTATTCTTCCTCCACCTCCCAATATATCAGGCATAAGTAATCCCGCTACACCCGCTACAAGAAATGGAATTATCATCACAAATGGTCCTTTTATGAAGGAAATCTTTTTATACATTTTCTGAGACCATAATAGTGTCTTATTATAAAACCAACCGCCCAAACCTAATATTGCGCCCAAAAATGGCAAAAATATATAGGCGTTTAAAGGTAATTCTGTTAATGTATTGGAACCAAAAACTGTGTTCATTCCAAAAAAAATCTTGCTGACAATATCAGCTGTAATTGCAGAGGTTAAGGTCGAAAGCATAACTCCTACAGAGAAATTCTTATGTACTTCTTCCAATGCGAATAACATACCTGCCAATGGTGCATTAAATGCTGCCGCAAGGCCTGCACTTGCGCCACAGGTTATTAAATACTTTTGCTCCGTATTGTCACGCTTAAATGCATTAGATATGCCTTCTCCTGCCGCTGCTCCCAATTGAATAGAAGGGCCTTCTCTTCCAAGGGACAAACCTGCTATAATAGAAATTGTTCCTCCTATCATTTTAGCAATTATAATTTTCCACCAAGACGCGGTGAATAAACCATGAATTTGTCCCTCAATCTGAGGAATACCACTACCTTTGATTAATGGAAATTTTTTAGTTAACCATCCTACAAAGATTCCCATTACAACAAGTAAAGCTACCACTCCAAATGCAATAAGCCAATTTCCCCTGGCAAATGCATACATTGTCTGGGATACTTCCTCTGCACTATGTATCATATATCGGTATGCTGATACAACAACACCTGCAACAACACCAATCAATATTCCTTGCAGTACCAATCGATATTTTTGCTCTTTAATTATACTTTTAATACGAAAGTCTTATTTTGTTTTCAATGTAAATCTCCATTCTATCTTTTCGTATCAGATTTTTATATAATATACTTAAATTTATTTTCAATATCTATTATATTCGTTTTTCATCAAGATGCTTTATTGTATCAATCAAGTATACTAAAGCCGATGAAACCATCGCAACAACCATAATTACCAACAGCGTTGTCATCAAACCGCCTGATAGACTGTCTTTTGCGATAATCATTGTAAACACAATGGCATAAAAAATCACAGTTGACATTTTCCCGTACCAATTTGAATACACAACGATTTTCTTCAGATATAATATCCCGCCAATTACTATCATAGTAACTTCTTTTATAACAACAAAACCAATAATCCAAACGGGGACTATGTCTGCAAGCGCCAAACAAACAATAGCTGTAATCTGCATAAGTTTGTCCACAAACGGGTCATATATTTTCCCAAAATTTGTAATCATATTAAAGTGCCTTGCTATATATCCATCAACAATGTCGGTTAGACCCGAAACAACAAAAACAATAGCTGCTCCTTGAAGATTTTCTGCACCAAGTATTAAATATGCAAAAATCGGAACTAAAATCAATCGTGCTGTTGTTAAAATATTAGGTATCATTTTCTACACCTCGCAATTCACATAATAATTCGTATATATCAGGAAAACTTTTCTTTAAGTTAATAGGTTTAAATTTATCAGTAGTAAATCCATGCTGAGTATATCCTGTGGCTAAAAGCTTCTCATCCTGAGCTCTTATAATATTATATGTAAACTTACATTTAGCAACGCTTACGCTTTCAAGATTTACTTCAATCCAAACCTCATCTCCGTATTTAGCACTATATATAAACTTACAATAGCAATCCACCAGCG
>JAZNCG010000085.1:0-5085 GCA_045587405.1 Ructibacterium sp.
TGATATAAATGAGAAAAAATATGAATAAAAATCAAGAATAATACAGACGGATAAAGAAATAATATATTTAAATATAAAAAATATTTGAATAATAAAGAAGGCTTTATTTAATGGAAAAGCTAATAAAAGCAGTCGAAAAAAACCAAAAGATTATTTTAGATACAGAGAGGTATATATGGAAAAACCCCGAAACGGGGTATAAAGAGTTCAAAACCTCTGCTTATATGGAAAATGCGTTCAAGGATTTAGGATATGAGCTTACTATGGCAGAGGGTATAACAGGTTTTTATACAGTTATAGACACAGGAAAGGAAGGTCCTGAGATACTCGTTTTAGGGGAATTGGATTCTATAATATGTCCCGAACATCCCGAATCAGATAAGGAAACAGGAGCGGTTCATTCTTGCGGACACTGTGCCCAATGCGGAGCGTTGATTGGCGTTGCCGCCGCTCTTAAAGAAGAAGGAGCTTTAGATAATCTTTGCGGAAAAATAAAGCTTTGCGCTGTTCCTGCAGAAGAATTATTGGAAATAGAGTATAGAAACAATCTTATTAAAGATGGCAAAATAAAGTATTACTGTGGCAAGGCAGAATTTATGCACAGAGGTTTCTTTGACACAACAGATATTGCTTTTATGATACACACATCGGTATCGCTTTGCTCTAACAGAGGGAATATTGGGATAATTGCAAAGCAAGTTTCATACGAAGGAGTGTCAGCCCATGCAGGGGGTGCTCCTTGGGAAGGCAGAAATGCTCTATATGCAGCAACCTGTGGATTAAATGCAGCCAACGCTCTGAGAGAAACCTTTAAAGAAGAGGATATTATAAGATTTCATCCTATAATTACATCGGGGGGATCAATGGTTAATGCTATACCATCTCTTGCAAACATCGAGAGCTATGTCCGCGGCAAAACCTATGAGGCTATTATAGAGGCTAACAAAAAAATAAATCAAGCTCTGTGTGGAAGTGCTCTTTCTATCGGTACAAATGTCAACATTGTCGATTCCCCCGGGTATGCGCCTTTGGAGAATGACAAGAATATGATAGAGGTATTTTTAGAGGCGGCAAATATTGTTGCTCCTAATGCAAATGCAGTTTGTGCGGAGTTTTTTTCTTCAGGTAGTACAGATATGGGCGATTTATCACAGATTATGCCTGTTGTTCACCCATATTCAAGAGGGGCAAAAGGGAAATCCCACGGAGATGATTATTATATAGAAGACCCTATAAAAGCTTGTGTAGAATCAGCAAAAGTTCAGGTTTCAATGCTATATATACTTTTATCCGAAAACGCTAAAAGGGCTAAGAAAGTTATAGAGGAATATAAACCGAAATTTAATTCAATTAGAGAATATTTAAATTATATAGATTCTCTCAACGCCTCGGGAAATCGTATAGACTACAAAGAAGACGGAACAGTAGTAGTAAAACTAAAGAGCTAAATTTAATGGGTTGTAGCCATTTTTCGGCTACAACCCATTAGTTTATAATTTTCCAAAACTCAACTTTCTATATCGCCATCTATTCTGATTTTTTGATGCCTTCTTCCAAGTATAATAATTATTACACCGACAAGCATTGTTAAAACAGCAAGAATTTGCGAAACTCTGAATATACCTATGTACAGCGAATCGGCTCTTAATCCCTCAATAAGACTTCTGCCAAGGCCATACCAAACCATATATGCCGAGAAAAGCTCGCCATTAAAAACAGTTTTCTTTTTGTATATAAGGAGTATTCCTATACCAATAATATTCCACAAAGACTCATATAAAAAGGTTGGATGAACACTGTCGGCAATAACCTCTCCTTGATTAATAATCGTCATAGCCCAAGGCAAAGATGTAGGACCACCGAAGGCTTCTCCGTTTACGAAGTTTCCCCATCTGCCAATGGATTGCCCGATAAGCAACCCAATTGACAACAGGTCTAAAGCCATGCCAATGCTCAACTTTTTCTTCTTGCAATAGAAAAATATAACAAGGCAGGCTCCGATAATTCCTCCGTATATAGCAAGTCCGCCGTTGCGTATATCAAACACAGAGCCTAAATCATTCTTATAGGAATCCCAGCTGAAAATCACATAGTATAGCCTTGCACAAATTATAGCAATAGGCACTGATAAAAGAAGCATATTTGTTAAATCGTCTTGACTTAAACCTGTTTTTTTAGATTCCTTTAAACCATAACAAATTGCTAAAATTAAGCCTAAACAAATAAGGATTCCATACCAATAAACCGAAAATCCAAATATTTCAAATGCCACTCTATTTACAGTAAAGTTTAAATTAAGGTTTGGAAAAGATATTTGATTAATCACTTTATCACACGCCTTTTCTTTTGTTAAAATTAATTTTCTACAGGAGATATAATAGAAAGAACACAGTTATTTGTATCAAAATGCTCTTTTAATCTTGCATCAATATCGGATATAGAAACTGTTTTAACTGCTTCTGCCAAATCCAGTGGATTTTGTCCGTCAAACACTCTCCTTATAAAGCTGTTCCCCATTCTTTCAACGCTGTTAAAGGTGCGTATATTTCCTGAAATTAAAGCTTTCTTTGCCCTTTCGATATCTTCTGTGGAAATAGAGCTTTCTTTTATTTTCTCAAATCTATTCTTGATTATTTCATAAACCTTTTTAGGGTCACGGGATTCTCCGCCAATCAGTGTAAAGCCATAAGTCTTGGCAATTTCCGTTTCTGCTCCGAAAGAAGAGTCAATCAATCCTTCTTCATAAAGCTCCATATATAAATCGCTGGATTTACCTAAAACAGCTTCCAATATAATACTTGTAGAAATTTCTCTTTTAAGCATAGCCTCTCCACTTTGTTCTCTGTCGTTTTCTTTAAATCCAATCCTGAACATCGGTTGAGAAACAACTAATTTTTGCTCTATTATTTCTTGAACCCTTTCCCTTGGTTCAATTGCAGCAGGTCGGGAAATCTTTCCTATGTTTCGACTTTCATCTACATGTTTATCCACATATTCAAGGGCTTTTTCCATCTCTATGTCCCCAACCATAACTAACACCATATTTGCCGGATTATAGAAGGTATTATAACATTTATAGAGGATTTCAGGTGTTATTTTCGCAATAGTTTCAACTGTTCCTGCAATATCTATCTTAACAGGATTATTGTGAAACATTGCCGTTAAAGTATTAAAGAAAACACGCCATTCGGGGTCATCATCATACATTTTTATCTCTTGCCCGATAATACCTTGTTCTTTTGCAACATTCTCTTCGGTAAACCAAGGATGATTTACAAAATCAAGAAGAATATCTAAATTTTCATAAAATTTATCTGTGCAGGAAAATAAATAACCTGTCATATCAAAGCTTGTAAAAGCGTTGCTGCTGGCTCCCGTTAAAGAGAATTTATCAAAGGCGTTTCCGCCGTCTTCTTCCTCAAACAGCTTGTGTTCGAGATAATGAGCTATTCCATCGGGAACAGTTGTCATCTCGGTTTCGTTTGGAACCATAAAAGTTCTGTCTACAGAGCCATATTCGGTGCCATAGATTGCATAGTATTTATTAAATCCCTTTTTAGGAAAGAGATAAACTCGCAATCCGCTTTTATGAACAGTGCAGAGCATTTCTTCTTTTATTGACTCATTTATATATCTTTCAATTTTCATTTACTCTTCCTCCTGTCCGTTTGCAGCATTTCCTTTAAGGAAATATACCGTATCAAATTTTACTTTTTTCCATACATTTTTTATATCCTCAATTGTAACCCTTTCAAGATTTGCCAAAAGTTCGTCAAAACTTTGTTCTGTCCCCATAATGGCTTGGCTGAGGTAATAATCCTCCATCGCCTTCAAGCTGTCTTGCATAGAGTTTAAGCTGTTAGATAAATATTTCTTTGCTGCCAAAAGTTCAGTATCTTCAATTTCGCCATTTTTCATCTTGTTAAACTGCACCATAATTTCGTTATAAGCTGCTTGATAATTTTTGGTTTCTATTCCTGAGCTTATCATCATAACGCTTTTCATTCTGTCTGTCCGACAAGCGGCATAATATGCAAGGCTCAGTTTTTCTCTTACATTATTAAACAACTTGGAAAATGGACTTCCGCCAAAGATACAGCTGCCTACCATTAGAGGATAGTATTCGTTAGAAGTAGGCTCAACATCACAACACAAGCCCATAGCAAGCTTACTTTGAACAACAGATATTTCTTCGGTTATAACCTGAATGTCTTTTCTTTCTGATAAAGCGGGGATGGTTTTAATGTAGTCACAATCTCTTGGCAAAAGCTTATCAGCTAAAGTTTCTACAACAATAATATCTGCCATTTTATCATCAGCGCTTCCGCCAATAAAAACATCTACTTTTGCACTTTTAATAACATCTGTATAAAAATCGTAGAGATTTTGCGGGGTTATTGCATCTAAATCCTCTACATAACCTGCCTCGAACATACCATATCCCGATTCCGCTCCAAACATTGCTTCTCTGCATTTAACATCTGCATATTCCTTTTTATCGTTAATCAGCCCAAGAATAGAATTTTTGAGGTTTGTCTTTTCTCTTTCTACATACTCAGGCAAGAAACCTCCATCCTTAACCAAAGGAAAGAAAACATATTCACGCATAAATTCTGCAATTTTTTTGGTTAATTCCTCGCCGATATATAAATCCGAAATATATTCAATGGTAAAGTATAATACTTCCCCATCACCTTTCATTCTTATTCCACCGCCACAAGAGGCATTATATAAATCCCCCAAATGTCTTGCTAATTCACGAAGGTTAGGATATTTTTCAGAACCGCACTTTAAAACTGAAGGAAGCAACGCGGCTTTTGTAACAGTTTCTCTTTTCAGAGGAATATGAAAAAACAAACTAAGAGTATTTGTTTTGAATTTATTATCTTTTATAATTCTAAGGTCAACACCCTTGCATATGTTCTTAGTTTCCATAGCTATCAACTTGTATGATATATTTAGTCCTAAATATATCAATACTCTCCTTTCTTTTAAACCTTTATGATATAATCAATAAAACACTGTGGACTTTTTATAACTATTTATAGCTTTGACTATTCGAAGGAGTGTATTGCCACAGTTTTA
>JAZNCG010000086.1:0-7432 GCA_045587405.1 Ructibacterium sp.
CTTTCTCAGAATAAGAACTTGTAAAGAGGTTTACGATAAACTCGTTTCAAAAGGCTTTGAAAAGGAACTTTCGCAGAAAGTTGTAGAAGAATTGGTTAGCTTAGGTTATCTTAACGATTTTGAGTATGCCAGAATGTATATAACTGATTCTGTTAATTTAGGCGATAAAGGAATGTATCGGATTAAAAGAGAACTATCTCTTAAAGGAATTTCAAATAGTATAATTGATAAAGCGGTTGAGGAATGTGAAGAAGATACATTGTCAGTTTTACGAGAGTATGTTAAACAACGCAATTTAGTTGCCAATGTTAAAAGTTATAAAGATTTAGAAAAACTTAAGGCAAGGCTTGTGCGCCGTGGGTATTCGTTGGGAGAAATAAAAGAATGTTTGTCCGAATATGAGATTTCTTTTGAGGAAGATGAATATAATTATTAGTTAGGAGTTTTAGAGTTGGGAAAAGTGTCTTTGTCATCTTTGGGATGTTCTAAGAATTTAATAGATAGCGAGCATATGCTCGGTTTGTTGGAAGAAGCAGGCTATGAAATAATGGAAAACGAAGCGGATGCAGAAATTCTCATTGTCAATACCTGTACATTTATAGAGTCGGCAAAAATGGAGTCGATTGAATGTATTTTGGAGCTTGCTCAATATAAGAAGCAAGGGAAATGCAAATTGCTTATAGTAACAGGTTGTATGGCTCAAAGATATAAAGACCAGATAATTCGGGAAATTCCCGAGGTTGATGGTGTTGTAGGAACAAATGAGTATGATAAAATTGTTGAAATTATTGATAGATTAAAAACAAACAAAAGCTTGGTGTGTTGTAGCGAAGAACCTTTCTTATGCGATAGCGTGCCAAGAATAAGAACAACGCCTCCATATACTGCTTATTTAAAAATTGCAGAGGGCTGTGATAATCATTGTACCTATTGTGTTATTCCGTCAATCAGAGGTAGATACCGAAGCCGTAAAATTGAGGATATAATTTCCGAAGCTGAAAAAATGGCTGAAGAGGGAGTTAAAGAACTTATTGTTGTTGCCCAGGATACAACAAGATATGGAAAAGACTTGTATGGTGAATATAAGCTTTCGGAATTATTAAAAAAGCTTTGTGCTATTGAAAAAATTAAATGGGTAAGAGTTCATTATTGTTATCCTGAGCTAATGACAGATGAATTGATTAAAACCTTTGCTGAAGAAGATAAATTGTGTGAATATTTTGATATTCCGATTCAGCATTGTAATGATAGAATTTTAAAGCGTATGGGCAGGCGTACCAATAAGGCGCAGATAGTTGAGTTGATAAATAAAATTAGAACATTAATGCCCAAGGCGGTTATAAGAACATCATTGATAGTTGGTTTCCCCGGGGAAACTGAGGAAGAATTTGAAGAATTACGGGAATTTGTAGAAGAAATCAAGTTTGAGCGTTTGGGAGTGTTTGCGTATTCAAGAGAAGAGGATACCCCGGCTTATAATTTGGATGGACAGATTGATGAGGAAGAAAAAGAAAAACGACAGGAAATTATTATGATGGTTCAGGCTGAGATTTCCCAGGTAATAAATGAGGGGAAAATAGGGCAGAAAATTACTGTTTTAGTTGAAGACAAAGATGAGATTATAAAGAGTTATTATGGCAGAACATATGCAGACTCAATTGAAATAGATGGAAAGGTTTTCTTTAAAAGCGACAAAAAACTTTTCTCTGGTGAGTTTGTTGAGGTTGATGTTGAACAAGCTCTTGAATATGATTTATTTGGTAAAGAAGCGGAATAAAAAAGAAAGGATTTGCTTTTAGTCATTTGTTGGATTAAAGGCATAAGGGTATGGTTATGAACACTCCAAATAAGCTTACATTACTTAGAGTAGTTGTGATTCCTGTATATATGTTTTTTTATATATGCTGTGGCATAGTAGGGCTTTATCTTGCATTAATAACATTTTTACTTGCAACATTGACGGATAATCTTGATGGTTATTTAGCGAGAAAGAATAATCAGGTAACAACCTTTGGTAAATTGATGGACCCGCTTGCAGACAAACTATTGATTATGGCGGCGCTTATATCTTTTGTTGAAAAGGGCGTTCCTTATATAACATCGGGAGTTGTAATGATTATTTTAGCAAGAGAACTGATTGTTACAGGTGTCAGAATGTTGGCAATGGGTGAAAATCAGGTTATTGCAGCCAGTATGTGGGGAAAATCAAAAACTGTTTCGCAGTTTATATTAATAGTTTTTGTTATGGTATGTGAGATTGTAGTATCATATTTTCCGAATATAACAGCTTCTTGCGAGATTGCAATTTTAGTTTTAACTGTGATAGCAACAGCCTTAACAATATACTCAGGACTTGATTATATTATAAAAAATCGCAAATTGATTTCCTTTAAGTAATATTACAAAGCTGTTACCTGGGCGTTAAAATAATAAAAAATGCTTGTCTGATAACATAGATATAGTTATAATACTTTTAATTAGGAATTATCGTTGGAAAAGGGAATATTATATGAAAATAATTGTTGATGCAATGGGAGGAGATAATGCACCGAAAACTGTGGTTGATGGTTGTATTATGGCTGTTAAAAATATTGATGTGGATATTGTTCTTGTAGGAAGAGAAGACATTGTGTGGGCAGAATTGGGCAGATGCGGATACGAGGGAAATAGAATTTCTGTGGTAAATGCAAGTGAGGTTGTTGAAGCAGATGATGACCCTATGATTGCTATACGGCAGAAAAAAGATTCTTCCATAAGAGTTGCGCTTTCTATGCTCAAAGAAGGTGAGGGCGATGCTGTTGTAAGTGGCGGAAACACCGGAGCCCTTGTTGCCGGAACAACTCTTTTAATTAAGAGAATAAAAGGTGTTCGCCGTGTTGCTTTGGCTCCAATTATGCCTACGGACAAGGGGTGTTTCTTGCTCCTTGATGCAGGTGCAAGCTCTGAGTGTATTCCTTTGTTTTTGAAACAGTTTGCCATTATGGGTTCTATATATATGGAAAAAATAATGGATATAGAAAGTCCTTGTGTCTCATTGGTTAATATTGGCACAGAAGAGGGAAAAGGGAATGCATTAGTAAACGAAACTAATAAGTTATTAAAGAAAACTCCTATTAATTATAATGGATATATAGAAGCAAGAGATATTCCTATCGGTGGAGCTGATGTTGTTGTTTGTGATGGATTTACAGGAAATGTAATTCTTAAATTTATGGAGGGAATGGGAATTGCTTTATATGGAATGATTAAGAAAATTTTTCTTAAAAATTTCCTGTCAAAAGCCGCGGCTATTATGGTTAAGAGTGGTCTTGCTGAGTTTAAAAAGACGATGGATTATTCCGAATATGGTGGTGCACCTGTTTTAGGTGCAAATATGCCTGTTATAAAAGCTCACGGAAGTTCAGATGGGAAAGCGATTTATAATGCTATACGCCAGGCAACAAAATTTGTTGATAGCGGATTAATAGATGTGATGATTAAAGAGATAGAAAAGTACGGGGATGACACCCAGGAATGCGAGGAAAATGATGAATAAAATTCACGCAAAGTTGATTGGTTTTGGAAAATATCTGCCTGAAAAGATTTTAACAAATGCTGATTTCGAAAAAATGGTTGACACAAGTGATGAATGGATAACAAAAAGGGTTGGCGTTAAGGAAAGGCATATAAGTGAAACCGATGTTTTTGCGTCTGATTTGGCTACGAAAGCTGCCGAAAATGCTTTGAAGAATGCTGGTATGGATGCAAAGGATTTAGATTTGATTATATCAGCAAGTGTTTCTCCGGATATGTATACTCCGTCAGTTGCTTGCTTGGTTCAGAAAAATATAGGTGCAAGTTCTGCGGCGGCATTTGATGTGAACGCCGCATGTCCCGGATTTATATTTGCTTTGACCACAGCAACTCAGTTTATTGAAAATGGAATGTATAAAAATGTTTTAGTTATTGGTGCAGATACTCTTTCAAAGATTACTGAGTATCAAGACAGAGCTACTTGTGTATTGTTTGGCGATGGAGCAGGAGCTGCTGTTTTAACAGCAACTGAAGATGATTGTGGTGTTAAGGCGTGCTATCTTGCGGCAGATGGAACAAGTGGTGGTAGTTTAACTGTGCCGGGAATACGCTGTGATGAAATAGATAAAGAACGCCGTCCGTTTGGTAATATGCGGACAATATGGATGGATGGTAGTGCTGTATTTAAATTTGCAGTAAAAATGATGGATTTAGCCGTGAGAGAAGTTCTTAATAAAGTTGATAAAACCTTTGATGACTTAAAATTGGTCGTTCCTCATCAGGCAAATATGCGTATAATTGAAGGCGCAAGAAAACGAATGGGAATTTCTGAAGACAGGATGTTTGTTAACATAGAAAAGTATGGTAATATGTCTGCGGCTTGTATCCCTATTGCTTTATGTGAAGCTGTTGAGGAAGGTAAGCTTAAAAAGGGTGATTTAACTGCCTTGGTTAGTATGGGCGGTGGTCTTACATGGGGCGCGGTTTTGGTTGAGATATAGTTTCTCGGAAGGAGAATAAAAGCTAAATATGAAAAATTCAATTTGTGATTTGTTAAATATAAAATATCCTATAATTCAAGGCGGAATGGCATGGGTTGCTACTGCCGAACTGGCAGCAGCTGTTTCTAATGCAGGAGGCATAGGATTGATTGCGGCTGGAAATGCACCTGCGGGCTATGTAAAGGAGCAGATACAAAAGGCAAAAAAATTAACCGATAAGCCTTTTGGAGTAAACATTATGCTTTTATCACCTTATGCTGATGATGTTATGCAGATGATTTTAGAAGAAAAAGTTGATGTTGTAACAACAGGAGCGGGAAATCCCGCAAAATATATTCCTTCTTTGAAAGAAAAAGGAATAGTTGTTATTCCGGTTATACCCAGCGTTGCTCTGGCTAAAAAAATGGAGAAAAGTGGCGCTGATGCTGTTGTGGCAGAAGGTTGTGAAGCAGGAGGTCATATTGGAGAACTTACAACTATGACTCTTATACCTATGATAGTTGATGCCGTTAATATCCCTGTTATTGCAGCAGGTGGAATAGCAGATAGCAGAGGTGTTAAGGCGGCTTTTGCATTGGGTGCATCAGGCGTTCAAGTAGGGACAAGATTTATATGTTCAGACGAATGTGTTGTGCATCCAAATTATAAGAATATGATTATTAATGCAAAGGATAGAGATGCTGTTGTAACAGGAAGATTTACAGGGCACCCGGTAAGAACACTTAAGAATAAGGCAACGAAAATGATGGATAAGTTGGAAGAAAACGGAGATCTTGAGGGATTTGAAAAGTTGGGAATGGGTGCTTTGCGTGCTGCGGTGGTAGATGGCGATACTGAAATGGGTAGCGTTATGGCAGGGCAGAGCGCTGGATTGGTTAATGATATAAAAAGTTGTCAACAAATTATTATAGATTTATTTACTGATGTTAAATTTTAAGTTTGAATTTTGGAGGATAATATATTGAAAATTGCTTTTTTGTTTTCTGGACAAGGTGCCCAGGCAATTGGAATGGGTAAAGAATTATGTGAAAATTTCCCCGAGGCGGATATGATTTTTAACTCCGCTACAGAAACTTTGGGTTTTGATATAAAAGATATGGTTTTTAATGGTGATAGTGAAACTTTAATGATTACAGAAAATACACAGCCTGCTATCTTAACCATGTCTGTTGCTGCGTTAAAAGTTGTTGAAACTTTAGGTATAAAGCCTGATGTTGTTGCAGGTCTTAGCTTGGGTGAATATTCGGCGCATGTTTCTGCCGGTAGTATAAAGTTTGAAGATGCAGTCAAGTTGGTAAAAAAACGCGGAAAGTTTATGCAGGAAGAGGTTCCATTTGGCGTTGGAGGAATGGCGGCAATAATCGGGCTTGATGAAAAAACAGTTTATGAGATTTGTGAAATTGCAAAGGAAAAAGGAATAGTTGAGCCGGCAAACTTTAATTGTCCCGGACAGATTACTGTTGCCGGAGATAGAGATGCTGTTGAATATGCTTGCGAAATTGCAAAAGAAAAAGGTGCCAAACGCGCTATGATGCTCGCAGTGAGCGCTCCGTTTCACTGTAGTATGCTAAAAGGAGCAGGAGAAAAGCTTGCAAAAGAACTTGAAAATATTCATATTTCTGAGCTTAATGTTCCTTTAATTACAAATGTGACAGGAGATTATGTTAAAGAGAGTAGTTCTATAAAGGATTTGCTTATTAAACAGGTTTCGTCATCTGTCCTTTTTGAAAAGAGCCTAAAGAAAATGTTAGATGATGGCGTAGATACATTTATTGAAATTGGACCTGGAAAGGCGCTTTGTGGCTTTCTAAAAAAGATAAATAAAGAGGTTTCTGTTTTTAATATAGAGGATATGGCTTCCTTTGAAAAACTCAAAGAGGCTATTGGTTAGAAGGGTTAGAGTATGGAATATAAAAATAAAACTGTAATAGTTACAGGAAGCACAAAAGGTATTGGACGCCAAATTGCTTTGCAATTTGGTGCAGAAGGGGCAAATGTTATTATTAATGGCAGAGATATTCCTATGCAAAACGAAGTTGCAGAGAATTTATGCTCGGAAATTCGTTTATTGGGCGGAAATGCAGATTATGTGCTTGGTGATATTTCAAAAGCGGAAGACGCTGAAAAATTAATCGTACAAACTGTTGAGAAATTTGGTTCAATTGATATTATAGTTAATAATGCAGGTATAACCCGAGATAATCTTATTATGAGAATGAGCGAAGAGGATTGGGATAGTGTTCTCGATATCAATCTTAAAGGTGCTTTTAATGTTATCAAAGCCTCTGTAAAAGTGTTGATGAAACAAAGATATGGTGTTATAATTAATATGACATCTGTTGCAGGGGTTATGGGAAACCCAGGACAAGCAAACTATTCTGCATCTAAGGCAGGTCTTATTGGTTTAACTAAATCTGTTGCCAAAGAACTTGCATCAAGAAACATAAGATGTAATGCAGTTGCTCCGGGTTTTATCCAGACAGAAATGACTGATAAGTTAAAGGATGATATAAAAAGTGCATATCTGGATTCCATTCCTTTAAAATGTTTTGGTCAGGTTGAAGATATAGCTAATCTGGTTTTGTTTTTATCAAGTGATAAAGCAAAATATATAACAGGGCAAGTAATAAATGTTGACGGCGGATTGGTTATGTGATATATTTTATATTATAAAAAAATAAAATCCATATACAACAAAGAAGAATAAGGAGGTTTCAAAATGGAAATTTTTGAAAAAGTAAAGGAAGTTACAGTTGATCAGTTGGGAGTTGATGAAGAGGCAGTTACAATGGAAGCATCTTTTATTAACGATTTAGAAGCAGATTCATTGGATATTGTAGAATTGATGATGGCTTTGGAAGAAGAATTTGATATTGAAATTCCTGATGAGGATGCTGAAAAGATTGCAACTGTTGCAG
>JAZNCG010000087.1:0-10236 GCA_045587405.1 Ructibacterium sp.
ACTCTTGAATATTTTTATTTTTATGATATACTCTTTATATAACTTTAATTTATATGGAGAATAAATCATCACTATGAAAAATTTGGTTGTAGGAATTTTAGCTCATGTTGACTCGGGAAAAACCACTCTTTCCGAGGCAATACTATACGAAGCAGGAGAAATAAGAAATTTAGGCAGAGTCGATAAAGGCGATGCCTTTCTTGACACGGACAAAATTGAAAGAGCCAGGGGCATCACTATATTTTCAAAGCAGGCAGTTTTATCTCTTCCAGATACCAACCTAACCATTGTTGACACACCAGGGCATATAGACTTCTCTGCGGAAGCAGAGAGAACACTGCAAATCCTTGATTATGCTATATTGGTCATAAGTGCCGCAGACGGAATTCAGGGTCACACCCAAACTCTGTGGCAGCTCTTAAAGCTACACAATATTCCAACTTTTGTTTTTGTGAACAAAATGGACCTTCCGGACACCTCTGCAAACAAAATTTTAGAAGAGCTTTCCTCCACCTTCGGCGATGGATTTATCGGATTTTCACAAAACATTCAAGATTACGATTTTAATGAGCATTTAGCCATGTGTAACGAAGAACTGATGAACCAATACCTAAACTCAGCAAATTGTGAGCTATCCGCCATAAAAAAGGCTATTCTTAAAAGAGAGGTATTCCCATGTTTCTTTGGTTCAGCCCTTAAATTAGATGGTGTTAAGGAATTTGTCCATGCCCTTGATAACCTGACTCTTGCAAAAACTGCAACGAAAGAGTTTGGAGCAAAGGTTTTTAAAATTTCTCAGGATTCCAAGGGTGTACGCTTAACTCATATAAAAATAACCGGCGGTTCTTTGAAAAACAAATCCTTGCTGAATAATGAAAAAATAAATGAAATCCGTATTTATTCAGGGGAAAAATACCAAGCTGTTCCGCAAGCTGAATGTGGGATGGTTTGTGCCGTCACAGGACTATATCTTCCCAAGTGCGGAGATGGCTTTGGCATTGAAGAAACTTCCACCCCTCTTACATTAGAACCCGTTTTCACATACTCTGTAAAACTTTTGGACAATACCGACATTCATATTGCTTTGGAAAATTTTAAAAAGCTTGAACAGGAAGAAACACAGCTGAATGTCAGCTGGAATGAACAATACCACGAAATACGAATTCAACTTATGGGACAGGTTCAGCTTGAGGTTTTAAAAGCAATTATGGCTGACCGATTTAAAATGGAGGTTGAATTTGAAAAAGGAAGTATCATATATAAAGAAACTCTAAGCAACAAGGTTGAAGGCGTGGGGCATTACGAACCTCTTCGCCACTATGCTGAGGTTCATCTTCTTATGGAGCCCGGGAAAGCAGGAAGCGGAATAAAAATTTCCTCAAAATGTGGTGAAGAAATTCTCTCCAAAAACTGGCAACGCCTGATTTTAACCCATCTTGAAGAAAAAACTCACTTAGGCGTTTTAATTGGTGCACCCTTAACAGATGTTAAGATAACCTTGGTTTCGGGCAAAGCTCATCTTAAGCATACCGACGGCGGAGATTTCCGTCAGGCAACATACCGAGCTGTTCGGCAAGGTCTTATGCAGGGAAAAAGCGTTCTTTTAGAACCTTGGTATGATTTCACATTAGAAATTCCTAACGATTATGTAGGCAAAGCCATGACAGACATAAATCATATGGGCGGTTCCCTTATGCCACCTGAAACCATAGGTAATATTACTGTGATAAAAGGCACTGCACCTGTTGCAAAAATGCACGACTATACTCAGGAGGTTACAGCCTATACTCATGGGACAGGAAAATTAAATTGTACCCTTAAGGGCTATGAGCCTTGCTCCGAGGCTGATACAATTATAGCGGATATAGGCTACAATCCCGAGGCAGATACCGATAATACTCCAAACTCTGTATTTTGCGCAAGAGGTGCAGGCTTTACAGTGAAATGGAACGAGGTTTACGACTATATGCATCTGCCCGCTTTAGAGCTTTCCGAACCTAAAGCTCCTATTATAAAAGAGCCTGTAAACCTCAACCGAACCCGAAGCTTTGCTGATGATACTGAGTTGTTGGCGATTTTTGAAAAAACATACGGAAAGGTTAAACATCAAACCCACCATATGATGCATACCAGACGGGATATTCCTCAAACAGACTATTCCAAAAAGCCAACAGGCAGAAAACAAAAACTTGGTAATTTTCTATTGGTTGACGGATATAATATTATCTTTGCCTGGGAGGATTTAAGAGAAATTGCAGAAAAGGACTTAGATTTAGCCCGAACAACGCTGATAAATCGTCTTTGTGCCTACAAAGCTATGCGAGATACTGAGGTTATTGTAGTTTTTGATGCCTATAAGGTAAAGGGCAATATTGGAAGCATAGAAAAACAGTTCAATATCTCCGTTGTATATACAAAAGAAGCGGAAACGGCAGACAGTTATATCGAAAAAACCAGTCATAAGCTTGGTAAAGATTTCAATGTAAGAGTTGCAACCTCTGACTATATGGAACAGCTTATCATACTTGGAAGTGGTGCCTTCAGGATTTCTGCCAATGAATTTTTAAAGGAACTTGAATTTGCCGAAAAGGATTTAAAGGAACTGATAAATTTAGAATATTGATTTCATAACGGATGGCATACCCCATCCGTTAATTTATCATCTTAAATCCATTACCCATTACCTCATGAGCCTCGGAAACTATTAAAAAAACATTCTCGTCTATATGCTTTATTCTTTCTACAAGTTTAGAAAGCTCTTTCGGGCTTATAACCGATATAAGCATTAATGAATTGTTTCTTTTATACATTCCTCTGCTGTGTACTCCTGTTACACCTCTGTCAAACTCGTTCATTATAATTTCAGCAATTTCATTATTTTTCTCAGAAATTATATACACAGCCTTTGCTCTCTCTCCCACATTCATAACCATATCCGCGACCTTACAGGTAACAGCTAAAGATACAAGGGAATATATGGTTATTATTAGGCTTTGAAAGACAATCCCCATTATTATGATAATCACGCAATCAATAAATAAAATCAATTTTGTTACCGAGATATAAGGAAATTTTTTATTCAATATTAACGCCCCGAAGTCACTTCCTCCCGTTGATGCTCCTCGGCTTACTGTTAATCCGATTCCCAACCCTGCTACTGCTCCACCTGTTAGAGTATATAGCCATACATCGTTAAGTTCAATTCTGATATTTTCTGTAATTCCCAAAAACATCGAAAGAAATATAATGCCACCAATGGTTTTAAAAAGAGAGGTTTTGCCTAAAAATTTGTAGCCAATAATAAACAACAAACCATTTAAAACAAAGTTTGTTACCCATAAAGGAACTTTAAAGAAATATAAAAATGCAGTTCCAATCCCACTTATTCCGCCAATCGATAATTTTATCGGCACAAGAAATACATTTAATGCAAAGGCTAAAATAAATGTTCCGCTTACCATGTAAATATAATCTGCAACTGAGCTTCTTAATTTTTTCTCCATTTTTATCTTCCCTCCTTTTTAGGTATTATTTGTAAAAATGAAAAAAAAATTCGGCAATATAGAAAAACCTCTATACTGCCGATATTTATACATAATTATTTCTTTAAAAATTCCATTTTATCTCTTTACCCTAACTATTGACAAAGAGCCTGTTAAATACAATCTACTAAAACTCTAATTGACTTTCGTGCATCGGGAAGAAATCAAATCTCGGCTCTAAGAACTTAAGCTGATGTTCCTCTCCGTCGCAGAAATCGTAAATAGTATCAAAAATTCTGTTCCAGTCCCAGAACTCTTCTCCAAAGTCAAGATAAGAACGCAAAAGCTCTGTTCCCTCAGGGGCAACAGGATGCATAAGAACTGTTGCAACACGAACCATATGGAATACATCTCTGAGAACCTGCATACGCTTTTCGTTATTATCTTCTTTATCAGCCTCGGCAATATGTTTTGCCCAATACTTATTTGCATTTCTGATATATGTGTCCATAAGACTCATAACCGAATGGAATTCAAAATGATACATATATCTTTCATACTTGAGAATTGTTTCTTTTGCTTCTGTTAACACCTCAGCACTAATCTCTCCAAATGGTATTTTGCCATCAGTATACTTCTGTGCCGTATAGAAGCACGAACGAGCAACACGATTAAATACATTAGATAACAATTTACCCTCTTTAAGAACAGGGTCTGCCTCTTTCTCTCCTGCAATAGGATTAAGGGGCTTTGGTTGGAAACTTACGCTCCTTAATCCCAGTCCTAATCCCAAGAAATGTGCTCTGAGTTGCTCTGCTGTATAATAATTCAATAAATCCTCTGCCATAGGAGGCTTAATATCAGCACTGGAGCTTGCTTTTTTATTCAAGAAAAGAATATGATTGTTTGCAACCAATGTGGGCAATGTTAATTGACCATCTTTAGGGCGAACAGTTAAGTTTTCTCTGCCCTGAGTTGCCATAAATATAACCATTTCTGCAATTCCGTAGAAATATATATTATCCTGCCCCATAAACTGATACACTTTTGCATCCTCGCTACACCAGAACTTTTTCCACTCCTCATCACTCTTACCCTGTTTTTTTAAACAAGTTTTTGTAAACGAGATAGGTGCCCATAAAGATTCCGGCCATACCCATATGGTTAAACCTTCTTCTCCGTCAATAACAGGCGCTGGAACACCCCATTCAATATTACCTGTAATTCTAAATGGTACCAAGGTTTTACCTGCTCTGAAACGAATATCATTATCGCCTAAAACCTTTCTTGCAACATCTCTGTCTGCCAAATTCTTAAACTCTAAAGAGAAGGAGGTTTTGTTGGCAGCAGTATTGATTGTATGTGTTGGAAGCTGAGCTTTTACAGCTTCATATTCCTCTGCCAATTCATTCTTAATATATAGCATAGGCGGGGTCATAAACTCACGAATTGTATTGGCAACCAATGGTCTTACATTGTCCTGATTTGAAATATCCTCAACATATTCATTCATCAAATCCTGAAACTTGGTCAAATCAACATACCAGTTTGTAACATCTCTCATTTGAGGAGTTTCACCTGTCAATGTACTCTTAGGATTAATCAAATCCTCAGGCATATACTGATGTCCCATAGAACATTCATCAGCATAACCTTTATCTGAATTACAATTTTCAACAGGACACTTTCCGACAACCTGACGACCATTTAAAAACTGACCTGCTTTTTCGTCATAAAACTGGCGTGTTACAAGCTTTTCAAGGTAGCCGTTTTCATACCATAAATTCATTAATTCATCTGTTAATTTTTCATGCTCAATTTTTGCATCATCCAATCCCGATGCACCAAAAAAGTCAAGACTGATTGCAAAATCGCCTAAAATTTTTTTCTGGCTGTCGTGATTTGAACGAACAAAATCTTCTATTGTTCCCGAAAACTCACCTTTTTCGCAAAGGCTACGATAACTCTCAACTATAGGAGAACCATAGCAATCTGTTCCGGAAACGAAAATAACATTATCCTTGCCGATTCTGTCACGAAGAAATCTTGCCATCACATCCGCCTGAACAAAAACTCCCCCAACATGGCCAAAATGCAATTTCTTATTGCCGTAAGGCATTCCGCCTGTTATAACGGCTCTTTTCGGAAATTCAGGTCTTGGCATATCCAATATATTTTCCTTCTTTTTCATATAAGGCATATTATCAGGTCTTTTATCTTTTCCCATAATTACTCTCCATTCTTATTTATACCATAACAGATTCTATTCTTCTTCTCATCGCATCCTCACCGATTATATGGCATATTTCCCATAAATCAGGAGAATTTACTCTACCTACAATTGCAACACGAACTACATTACTCACATCGGTTATGCTTCCATTATATTGATCGGGATTTTTCTTATAATCCTTAGGTTTGATTGCATAGTTCAAGTCACCGGATATATCTCTTATCTTTTGAAACCATTCTGAGTTATCATCATTATGATTATAGTTTTCAAGATATCTTTTAAGAATTTCTTTCCTGTCCTCTAAAGACACATTCTCCGGAAATTCATCATCTCTCACGAAAGATTCATCAAAGTAGAAAGACAAGAACTGTCTTGCTTGTTTCCAGTTTGTTAAATCCTTTCTCGGTCGCGCTCCATCTCTTCCAACATTTATAATTCTGACAGAGAAATCCTTATCCGCTGTAAATAACTTTGCAAAATCAGGGTCGTATTCTTCAAGCCAAGCAGACATCTTATTGTATATCTCTTCTGCAGAAATATGGAGCAAGGTTTCCTGGCTAACATTATCAAACTTCATCAAATCAAACAATGCACCTGAATTACTCATCTTTTCTAATGAGAATACAAAATCGTTTATATCCGCGTCAGGATTTTCCAAGCGCCATTCTTCAAAATTAGAATTAAGAACCGTCATGAGATATTCCCATACAGCCTCAGGAACATATCCCTCTTGTCTGTAATAATTAAGCCCCAGCTCAGGGTCTTTGCGCTTAGACAACTTACGCTTTGTTTCACCATCCATTTTCATAAGAACAGGTGTATGACAATATATCGGTCTTTGCCAGCCGAAAGTATCAAACAACTGTGCATGCATAGGCGCAGTTGACAACCATTCCTCTCCTCTTACCACATGGGTAGTTCTCATAAGATGGTCATCTACAACATGAGCAAAGTGGTAAGTTGGTATTCCGTCTGATTTCAGAAGAACAAAATCCTGATAATTTTCTTGCAGTTTTAATGTTCCACGAATACCATCAAATAATTCCAAAGTGCTTTCTATATCCCCGAAAGATTTAAAACGAAGAACATACTCTTCACCATTTTCAATTCTGCTTTTTATTTCTTCAAAAGAGAGGTCACGACAAACCGCCCACTGGCCATAATATCCAAAGTTATCTTTGTTAGCCATCTGAGTTTCGCGCATTTGCGCCAATCTCTCTTCGGTACAGAAACAAGGGTATGCCAATCCGCGAATAACCAATTCTTTCGCAAAGGTTTGGTAAATTTCTTTACGCTGTCTTTGGCGATATGGACCATATTTACCATTATCCCCATCAACTGTTGCGCCCTCGTCAAAAGAAATCCCGAAGTATGACATAGCAGAGATAACCAAATCCACTGCTCCCTCAACCTCTCGTTTTGCATCGGTATCTTCAACTCTGAGATAAAATGTACCATTACTTTGATGTGCCAATCTTTCGCCTATAATTGCGTTATATAAGTTCCCCAAATGAACAAAGCCTGTTGGACTGGGTCCTATACGAGTAACCTTTGCCCCCTCAGGAAGCTCTCTTTGAGGATATAATTCTTCATAATATGACGGATTTTTATCTATTGTAGGAAAAAGCAATTCCGCTAATTTATTTGTATCCATATTTCATACCTCTCTCGTAAAATTTAATTCACACATTCTCAATTTACTATTTTAACTTTTTTACTGGCAAATGTCAATAAATACAGCGAAAAAAACCTTATAAATCAACAAAAAACCTATCAGGCACTTTATATTTCCCGATAGGCTTTTATTTTACTCTCAATCTATCTCTTCTTATATTCTACTTCATTCCCATAGACTCTTTCCCTACTCTATAAATTTCACATATCAATCTATGGCTGTTCAGAGCGACTTTTCCGCTTATATAAGGCTCTCTTTTATTAATAATTCCATCGTAATAATCTTCAATTTGAATAGAATGTTCGTTTCCCCAGTAAGCCTTATACCCCTCAAAGTTTTCCCCTTTTTTAGGTTTGTGAATTTCTTCAATCTCTCCGTTATTATATGTTATAACCGCATCCTCATAGCCCAGAACAACCTTACCTTTTTCACAGCATAACCTTATTTCCACAGGCTCATCGCAACCATAATTATTTGTTGCATAGAATATATATTTTGCACCATTTGAATAAGTAACAA
Source organism: Ructibacterium sp. (assembly GCA_045587405.1). Taxonomy (GTDB): domain Bacteria; phylum Bacillota; class Clostridia; order Monoglobales; family Monoglobaceae; genus Ructibacterium. The sequence goes on from JAZNCG010000087.1 coordinate 7,910, forward strand.
TACCTTCTGCGGTATCTTCAACATCAACCAATTTATGGGTTCTGTTGCTCATAGTACATTCAACCTTTTCAAATTCATCAGCAATCAAATAATTTATCATATCAATTGAATGAATTGTCTGGTTAATTATAACTCCTCCGCCTTCTTTATCCCAGGTTCCGTGCCAATCATCATCCATATAATAACTATCTCGCCTGTCCCATGTTAGAATTGACCTTGCAGAAATTACTTTGCCCAGTTTACCTTCATCTAAAGCCCTTTTAACAAATTTTATACTTTCATTATATCTGCATTGAAAAATAATACCATAACTAACGCCTTTTTCCTCCGCTAAAGCAACAGTATCTTCCGCGCTTTTATAATCAATCGCCATAGGCTTTTCACAAAGAACATTTATTCCTTTTTTTATTGCATATTCGGAAACAGGAATGTGCAGATGATGAGGCAAACATATGTGTACAACATCTATTTTTTCTTTATCTAACATTTCTTTCCAATTCGAATAAGCTTTTCCGCCATATTTCTCGCAAGCGCTTTCTGCCCGACTAAGTTCTATATCGCAACAGGCAACCAATGTAGCTACTTCAGATTTATCAATAGCAATCAAATGCATGGGCGATACTCTCCCAGTTCCTATAACTGCAACCTTCAATTTTGTCACATACTCATCCCCTTTTGTAATCTGACACCATTATAACACCCTTGACTTATATTTTCAAGCATAAATCTTGTTCAAAATCCTATCATTTTTATATTTTATGCACTATATAGAAAAAACACCCTCGCCTCTTCCTTGTCTGCATCTCTTTTTAATTTGAACTTATACTAAAGTATATGTCAAGGTTTTTAACATTCTTTCTTCTTCATTAATATGTTTTCTATATGGAATTTTTCTTTTTCCACCTTTAATCATCTATAAATAATTATCTTCAAATATAAAGTAATCACAGCAAAAAAACGCAACAAAGTTGCGCTTTTTTAGTTCTTTATTAGATTAGTCTATAAACTTGTCATGAACAACCTTAACTGCACGCTCTGCATTATTAACATTTATAAGTACAGAAACTTTTATCTCCGATGTTGATATCATATGGATATTAATATCTGCATCAAAAAGAGCTTCAAACATACGAGCGGCAACTCCGGGATTATTTACCATACCCGCTCCCACAATAGAAACCTTGCTCAAATCATCACGATGATTAATTTCGTCATAATGAACATTCTCTTTTAATTCTTCCAAGGTCTTTAAAGCCTTTTCAAGGTTACTCTTTGTAACTGTGAAAACGATATCCTTTTTACCATTATGACCTATTGATTGCAAAATCATATCTACATTAACACCCTCATTTGCAAGGGCAGAAAATACCTTAAAGGCAACTCCCGGTGTATCCTCAACACCTAAAACAGCTATACGGGCAACATCATTATCTCTTGCCACACCTCTTATTAACATCTTTTCCAAATTAGTAACCTCCTTCACAATTGTGCCCGGCACTTTATTAAAGCTGGACTTAACTTCAAGTTTAACATTATATTTTTTTGCCATCTCAACAGAACGATTATGGAGAACATTAGCTCCAAGACTAGCAAGCTCCAGCATTTCATCATATGTTATTTCATCAAGTTTAACTGCATTTGGAACCAATCTCGGGTCTGCCGTATATACACCATCTACATCTGTATAAATCTCACATTTATCCGCTCTGAGCGCCGCTGCAAGAGCAACCGCCGAAGTATCGCTTCCGCCTCTTCCCAAAGTTGTTATATCATCATAACGATTTATACCCTGGAAACCTGCAACAATAACAATATTGTTTTTATCAAGTTCCATTTGCAGGCGTTCTGTGTCTATCTTGTCAATTCTTGCATTTCCTGATGTAGCATTAGTTTTAAAACCTGCCTGCCATCCTGTCAATGAGATGACCGGATATTCCAACTTTTCAATTGCCATAGCTAAAAGAGCAATTGATATCTGCTCTCCGCTCGAAAGAAGCATATCCATCTCGCGTTTTGATGCAGAGCTGTTAATCTCTGCCGCCTTTTCAATCAAATCATCTGTGGTGTCCCCTTGTGCAGAAACAACAACCACTACTCGATTTCCCTGTCGCGCAGTTTCAACTACACGGTTTGCGACATTTCTCACCTTATCTGCATCTGCAACTGAGCTGCCGCCAAATTTTTGTACGATAAGTGCCACTTCTTATCCCTCCTAATTATTTACAAGTCCTATAGGACTATTTTTACTTTATTTTTCAACTACAACTGCTCCGCAGTTATCTGCTGAAAGCATATATAAATTCCAATTCCTGAATTTTTTTTCAAGA
>JAZNCG010000088.1:0-3074 GCA_045587405.1 Ructibacterium sp.
AGCTTGCGAGTAAAAAGGTTCTCTCAGCTGTCAAAATCTGTGATTTTGAAAACAGCGTGAGGTTCTTATATCCTCTTTACTACGGGGGCATATATTAAATTTTTACTATACTTATATAATAATGCTTTTTTATACAAGCCCCTCCTTTGCAGTAACTTTACGCAGATGTGCTTTGCTACGCAGATTCATATAACAATACTCAATCATGTATAAAAGGGGTTCGCACCTATACATAATACGCTAAAAACTCAGTTTTGTCAACCTAAACCACTAAAAAATCATATTTAAATAATTTTTTTCTTGGGAGAATAACCCCGACTTTGTTATATCCTCAATCCCACCAAAAATCAACTGTGCAAGTGTTTTTATGTCCAGTTGAAAATCATAGGCAGAACAATCTTCAACTCCGCCTTCCCCTATCTTCAAGGTCAGGTTATTCTGGGGCAGAATTTCGTCTGTTATTTTCAGCTTAATCTCACCGAAAAATCCCTCTGCCATATCCTGTAAAAGTCGTTTAGCATCAATTATCCTTGCCATAGCAAATGAACGCCTTTCCAATAAAACGCCTTGGGGCATTCTTCCAAAAACCTCGTGTAATTTGTAACCTTTTTCCTCTTTGGTAATAAGAGCATACCCATTATCGGAAAGCACAACTCTGCCCTTTGAAATAACCAACAAATCTTCTAAAATTCTCTGCCAATCCCCTTTTGTTCTAACAGCATAGCCATTCTTATCCGCCATTTCTTTTCTATAAATCCTATCAAGCTCCTCTATAAGCTCCGCAGAAATTTCACATATCCCCTCATCAACAATCTCTTGGGCAAAGGCATAGGTTTTCTCGTAGCACTGCTTGTAGCCAAACTTTTCATAAAAGGGATAATTAAAGGGCACAAGCAGACTGAACGGGTGTTTTCTCTTCTCCATCTCCTTAAAGGCAAGAGCGTACATCTCCCGAACTAAACCTCTGTTTCTGAACTGCGGAAGAGTTGCGACTCCCGACACATAATTTATGTCGTATTCCTTTCCCCTGAGAAAAATTCTATGAGGCATAAGCTGCATACAAGAGGCACACTCGCCATCAACCTCGGCTACTATGGTGTTTTCAAAGGCAAAGTTTCGCTGAAAGTTCCAATCCGTAAACTCCTTGGGGTCATCAAAGCAGATATTCCACGCATCTTTCAGAAATCTAAAATCCTTTTCCTCTGCTATCCTTGCCATTGAAAATCACCTCTTTCTAAAACTTATTAAAACTTAACTATTTTTGCTAAAAAGCTTGCAAACTTATATGGCAACTTTTCCATATCCTTTTTAACCTTTTCCAGTTCCTCAGGGATTGGGATTGATTGAGGACAGTGCTTGGCACAAAGTCCGCATTTTACGCATTTTGACGCGTTGGTTTTGGTCTTGCGCAAGGTCGTTCCCATAAAGTATTCCCGAAGTCCATTGAACCAACCATCTGATGCTTTTACATTGTAGCACCTGAAACAAGTTGGTATATCTACACCCTTCGGGCAGGGCATACAATAACCACAGCCCGTACAGGCAACCTTGGTCACTCTCCCAATCTCTGCCTTTGCTTCGGCAATAACAGCAAGCTCCTCTGCCGTCATTGAATTTGAGGTGGTTTCCGTTGCCACCTCTGCGTTTTCATCTATTTGAGAAATATCGTTCATTCCCGAAAGAACAACCGAAACCTCAGGGTGGTTCCATATCCACCTAAGCCCCCAATGGGCAGGACTGCGATTTGGATTTGCTTTTTCAAAAATCTTTTTGGCATTTAATGGTAACCCCCCTGCCAGTCTGCCACCGCGTAAAGGCTCCATAATTATAACGGGGATATTAAGCTCGGCGGCTCTTTTCAACCCCCGAAGTCCGCCTTGGTTATTTTCGTCCATATAATTGAATTGTATCTGGCAAAAATCCCAATCGTATGCTTCTAAAATCTCCAAAAAGCCGTCTGTTCCCCCATGATAGGAAAAGCCTATCTGTTTTATTCTGCCATCTGCCTTTCTCTCGGCAATCCATTCCTTAATCCCAAGCTGACACATACGCTCCCAGGAACCTATATCCGTCAACATATGCATAAGATAATAGTCTATATAATCGGTCTTAAGTCGACTCAGCTCCTCGGCAAAAATTCTGTCGGCATCTTTAATATTTTTAACTAAATAATGGGGTAATTTGGTTGCAATATAGACTTTATCACGATAACCTTTTGCAAGAAAATTCCCTAAAAGGATCTCACTCCCTGGGTAGATATAGGCTGTGTCGAAGTAGTTTATCCCCAAATCAATTGCGTGGGCAAGCTCTTTCTCCGCCTTAACCTTGTCTATCCCGACTCCTTTTTTGGTAAAACGCATACATCCGTAGCCTAAAACCGACAGCTCGTTTCCACTTTTTGGGTCCCTTCTGTATTGCAATTTCAATCCCTCCCAAAAATCCTTATTTTTCCTATTCTTTTCTTACTATTACTATAATATACAACTTATATTTTATTCCTATTCGCGGCGTTTGTCAACCTGTTTCTTTTCATTTTTGGCACCAAATGTCACCCTTAAATGGTGTAGAATATATCCATCAAAACAACAAAAGGAGAATTTAACTATGGATGGATTTATTATGATTTCCAGAAAGCTGAACAACCATAAAATTATGAAAAATCCACTTGTTTTTTTATGCTATATAAAGCTCTGCTTTAAGGCTCGGTTTGTGGATGGGTATATAGATTTCAAAGGTCAGCAAATTTATCTCAAAAAGGGACAGTGCGTAATTTCCCACAGCATTTTAGCAAGGGAACTTGGAGTGGATAGAGGAAAAATTCCATACATTTTAGACAGGCTGAAAAGCTTTGGGCTGATTATGGCTTTCCCATCGGATAAGGCAACCATTATTCAGGTGTCAGAACAGGTGGAAAGAGATTTGAAAAAATCCGCATTTTCCAAGCAGGAAGATGAGCAGGAAAATGAGCAGAACTTTAGCACTTTGACCTTTGATGAAAGTTGTGATGAATGGGAGCTTGACCTTGGCTCCGGAAAAATGGAGTCAGCAGAGGTTGAGCAGATATTTGAGGATGA
>JAZNCG010000089.1:0-10449 GCA_045587405.1 Ructibacterium sp.
AAGGAAAAGTTTTTAAATACGGCGATAATGTTGATACAGATGTTATCATCCCGGCAAGATACTTAAACACTCCCGATGCAAAAGAACTTTCTCTTCATTGTATGGAGGATATTGATACTGAATTTGTAAAGAAGGTTAAAAAAGGCAATATTATGGTTGCAGGTTGGAACTTTGGTTGCGGCTCATCTCGTGAACACGCACCACTTGTTATAAAGACCTGTGGCACAGGATGTGTTATCGCAAAGAGCTTTGCAAGAATATTCTATCGTAATGCCATAAATATCGGACTTCCTATTTTGGAATGTGAGCAGGCAGCGGATGAAATTTCTGCAAATGACCAGGTGTCAGTTGATTTTGACACAGGTAAAATCACGAATCACACAACAGGCAAAACCTATCAGGCTCAGCCGTTCCCTGAATTTATTCAAAACATTATAAAAGCCGGTGGACTTTTGGCATCACTTAAGGAGGCAGAATAATGAATAAGAATATTGCAGTAATTCGTGGTGACGGAATTGGTCCCGAAATCGTAAATCAAACAATTTTAGTGCTTAATAAAATTGCAGAAAAATATGGTCACACCTTTAATTATACTGATGTTGATATGGGTGGCTCGGCTATTGACAAATTTGGAGAGCCACTTCCCGAAAGCGAGCTTCAAAAATGTCTTGCTTCGGATAGTGTTCTTTTAGGTGCTGTCGGCGGTGATAAGTGGAATGATGTGCCGGGAGATAAAAGACCTGAAAAGGGACTTTTAAAGCTCCGTGCAGGAATGGGCGTTTACTCAAATAATCGCCCTGCTAAAATTTGGCCACAGCTCGCATCAGCATCACCCCTAAAGGATTCAATCGTTGAAAAAGGCATTGATTTTATTATTGTTCGTGAGCTTATTGGTGGTATATACTTTGGTGAGCATAAGACCGAAGGTGATACAGCAATAGATGTTTTAAAATATAACGAGGCTGAAATCGAGAGAATCGGCAGAATTGGTTTTGAAACAGCAATGAAGCGTGGTAAAAAGCTTTGCTCTGTTGAAAAGAGCAATGTGCTTGACTCCTCAAGACTTTGGAAAAAGGTTATGCACCGTTTGGCAGAAGAATATCCTGAAGTTGAGTTATCGGATATGCTTGTTGACAACTGCGCAATGCAAATTGTAAAAAATCCTGCACAGTTTGATGTTGTAGTTACAGAAAATATGTTTGGAGATATTCTCTCCGATGAGGCATCAATGATAACAGGCTCTATCGGTATGATTCCGTCATCGAGCTTGAGTGCAACTAAGTTAGGACTTTATGAACCTATTCACGGCTCTGCACCTGACATTGCAGGTTGCGATATTGCAAACCCAATCGGAACTATACTATCGGGTGCAATGATGCTTCGTTTTAGCTTTGATATGGAAAAAGAAGCGATAGCAATAGAAACTGCCGTGTCTGCAGTCTTGGATGAGGGTTATCGCACAGCAGATATTATGCCTCAGGAGAGAGACGAAGCAGCTTTATGCAAAAAGGTTTCTTGCTCTGAAATGGGAAAACTCATCTTGGATAAATTGTCTTAAATAAAACTTAAAATCACGCTATTATTTTGTTTATATTAACTTTTTTGATGAAATTTTATAAAAACACTTGACAAATCAAAATCAAAGGAGTAGAATATGGAACAATTTAATATGGTTTACTTTTAAAGGCGAAGACGAAGACGGTCGAATGGATGAAGTTCGAGAGAGTTAGCGGTTGGTGTGAGCTAATAATGGAGTCTATTCAATGACTTATCACTTCCGAACTGAAGGGGCGAAATTATAGTAGTCTCTTATGTGAACGCTACATCAGTGCAAAGGGATTGTTGGATCCTAAAGTGGTATTGGTATATATATCGGTGCAATTTGAGTGGTACCGCGAGTGCATTATACGCACCCGTCTCAAAGTTTTATTTGAGACGGGTGCTTTTTGTTTTTAGGCAAAACGAAAGTCTCCTTTTCAAAACCAAAATTTAAAGCACATGGGGTTCAATTCTTGTGCGCTTAAAGGAGATGTTTTAAAATGTTAACGCTTGACAAAGTATCTAATGCTTCGGTGGTTTTTCGTGATATTATCAGAGAAACATCCGTAGTCAAAACAGCAGGAATTGCACCTGATTGCAAGCTTTACTTAAAACCTGAAAATTTACAAAACACAGGTTCATTTAAAGTGCGAGGTGCCGGATATAAGATTGCAACGCTGTCAGATGAGGAAAAGGCCAAGGGCGTTATCGCCTGCTCTGCCGGAAACCACGCACAAGATGTTGCACTTGCTGCTTCAAAATGTGGTATTAAGTCGCTTATTTGCCTGCTCGACAGTGCACTGATTTCCAAGGTTGAAGCCACAAAAAGCTATGGCGCAGAGGTTTGCCTCGTTGAAGGTTGCTATGATGATGCATACCAAAAAGCATTAGAACTAAAAGACGAAAAAGGCTACACCTTCGTTCATCCCTTTGATGACGAAAATGTAATTGCAGGTCAAGGAACAATTGCTATTGAAATTTTAAACGCCCTTGATGATATTGATGCAATTATCGTTCCCGTTGGTGGTGGCGGACTTATTTCAGGAATTGCATATACTACAAAGATGATTAAGCCATCAGTTAAAATTTACGGTGTTCAGGCACAGGGTGCTCCGAGTATGTATAACTCAATAAAGAATGGCAAAATTGAATGTCTTAAATCTGTTTCAACAATTGCAGATGGTATTGCTATGGGACATGAGGGAATGAAATATTCCCTCGTCACCCGTGATTTGATTGCAGACTCAACCGAGGCGATGACAATGGCTCACGGATTTGATGCACTTGTTATGGTTCCCAACTGTGATAAAAATGTTCCCGGTCTTTTGATGGCAGCAGCAAGACTCAATATACCGACAGTATTTGTAAGTGGCGGTCCGATGCTTGCAGGTCACATTGATGGCGCAAAAACAAGCTTCTCTTCCATTTTCGAAGCCGTTGGAGAATTTAACGCAGGAAAAATCAACCCCAGCGATGTTGTTATTCGTTATGAAGGACCAAAAGGCGGTCCCGGTATGCGTGAAATGCTTAATCCCACCTCTGCTATTATGGGTATGGGACTTGGAAACAGCGTAGCACTTATTACTGACGGAAGATTTTCAGGTGCAACTCGTGGGGCTTGTATCGGACATGTTTCGCCCGAAGCTGCAAGTGGCGGTATGATTGGCGTTGTAAAGACAGGCGATATTATTTCTATAAATATCCCTGAAAACAAGTTGGAACTTAAGGTTCCCGAAGAAGAAATCACCGAGCGTATGAAGAACTTTGTGCCAAAAACAAAGGTGCTTTCGGGATATCTTAAAAGATATGCAAGCACAGTTTCAAGTGGTGCAAAGGGGGCAATTTTAAAATAAGATGAAAAAGACAGATTTAAAAACCTTAAAAAGCAAACTTGACAGCCTGACGATTTTCAGAGAGCTTCTTAAATGATCCCGTTGACATATATGGCATAGAACCTCTCGGTAAAGGAACTACACTTGGTGATCACGCAGCAAGCCTAACTTATGGCACAGAAGGAATAATGCACGGCTTTAACTCTATTATGTTAAAAGACGAGAATGGCGAACCTGCTCCCGTTTATTCAGTGGCAAGTGGTCTTGATTATCCATCCTCAGGACCGGAACACGCATTTCTGCATGACCTTGGCAGGGTAAAATATGATGTTGTGAATGATGATGAAACTATTGATGCATTCTTTACGCTTTCTAAAATGGAAGGTATCATTCCTGCAATCGAAAGCTCACACGCTGTTGCATTTGGAATGAAACTTGCAAAGCAAATGGAAAAAGGTTCAATTTTAATTAACCTCTCCGGCAGAGGCGATAAGGATATGGATTATATCATCGAAAAGTATGGTATAAGATAAATAGTGAAAGAACCCCCTTTGAGAAATCTCAAAGGGGGTTCTTATATCAAAATATAAGTTGCGGAAAGGGGATTTTTGATTTTCGATTGTTTTATCATTAAAATAAGATAAAATATTTATATAATTTTAGGAAAATAATTGACCAAATTGAGTTATGAATCGTGTATATAGTGAAAGACCTGCTAATAAAAGTCAAGCACTAAAATGAAAAAAATCAAGAAATTTTGGATGCTAAACATGGGTATGACAAAAAGACCACCGCATAGTGAAAAATTTGCGCCAGTCAAGGTGATTAGGGCAAAGCACACATGTGCTTAGCCGTTACAAGATTATACCGTTGTCGCATTGTCAACATACAAAAAATTCAGAATAGTAATTCCGAATTTTCTGTAAACTCGCTACGCGACTTCAAGTGTTGACAAGGCATTCTTTGGCTCTTGCATAGTATATGCGTAAGAACTTGTTTGCGGCGGCAATCATATAAACCCTGTATAGCTTACCTTCTGCACGCTTCTTGTCAAGGTATGTATAAACGGGTTCGTTTATGGGACTGTTTTGCAAAATCACATTCATCACTTGAAACAATGTTTTTCGCAGTGATGCAGAGCCACGCTTGGTAAAGTTATAGAGTTTACACGAGATATATTTTTATTGCAATTAGCAAATTGTTTACAAAAAGTAAAATAATCCTTGATATATTTAGTCTAATTCATCTAATTTGTATTGACAAATTAGATGAAGTGTAGTATAATACAATTAGTCCAGTGGTTGGACTAATTGTATTATGAGGAATTGCTATGAAGTGTGCGTTTTATGAAAAGGAGATTACGCCGCCTCTTGGATGTGATTTGCCTGGATACTTTAATGTAAGAAATGGATCTGATATTAAGGATAGATTATATGCAAAAGCAATTGTTGTGTCCGATGGAAGTGAGAGAGTTGCTATTGTCTGTGCGGACGCTTGCGGTCTTGCGTTCAATGCGAGAGAAAATATAGCTGCAAGAGTTGAAAGGTTTACAGATATTAAAGCTGATAATATAATTGAAATGTTAAAGAAATAGGAAATACGGCTATGGATATTGAGAAAAAAAGCAGTCAGCAGGTTATAAAGAGCAATAATACCAATATGATTTTAAAGCTCATACATAGTAACAAGAGCTTGTCTAGGGCAGAATTAAAAAGAATGACGGGACTTGCACCAACTACGGTTTCTACATTGGTTGATGAACTTATTGCAAGTGGAATAGTTAAAGAAAAAGGTGTTGTAAATACCAAAGGAAGCGGGAGAAAAGCTGTTTCGGTAGAAATTAATCCATCGGGGAGATATTTCGCAGGAGTAGAAATCGAAAGTGAAAAGGTTGTAATAGGTATTTATGATCTGAAATTTCAAGAGGTTTTTTATAAAGAAACGGAAATTGGAGATTATGACAAAATTCTTAGGTTTATAGTGGATAGTATTGAAAACCAGCAACAAGAACTGTTAGGAGAAATATGTTCGGTTGTTATAGGTGTTTCGGGCATTATTGATACAAAAAATAACAGAGTTTTACTATCAACGGTTATGGATATAAAAGACGAAAATTTTGCTTATGATATAAAAGCGCATTTTCCCAATATGGATGTTACCTTGCTTAATGCATCGAGTTTGATTGCATATGCAGAAAAGGAAAAACGAGGAGTTAAAGATTTAATAACGGTTGATATAGGTAAGGGTGTTGGTTCGGGTATAATTATTGATGGCAGAATTTATACCGGGGCAAGTGGTACCGCAGGAGAGTTTGGGCATATAAGTATAGATATGAATGGTGAGCTGTGCAAATGCGGAAACAGGGGTTGCACCGAGATATATACCAATACTCATGCCTTGAGAAGAAGAGCTGCTAAAATTCTTGGAGAGGACAGAGTTTCTCTTGAAAGAATTTATAATGAAGCGATAAATAACAATCAAGGCATAATTGACCTTATTAATGAGGTTGCAGAAGTATTATCCTTTGCCATTGTGGGCCTTGTTAATATGATGGCTCCGCAGATAATAATTATAAGTGGAAAAATCACGGAACTTGGAGAGGTTTTCCTTGTTCCTCTTAAAAAATCTGTAAGGAAAAAGTGTTCCTTAAGAAATACGGAAATTGAGTTTTCATCGGTTGCAGGTAATCCTGTAACTTTAGGTGGAGCTCAGTATGCCTTTGAAAAAATGTTAAAAGATTAAAATTAAATATTAAAAACAAAAAAGAAAGGATTTGTTAAAATGAAAGAAAAAGAAGTAGTAATGAACGGCGCAGGTATTGCGGAAATCGGTTTCCCAATGTGGCCACAATTTGAAAGTGAAACTTTGGAGAAGGCTATGGAGCCTTTGAAGTCAGGTAAGGTTTCTTACTGGACTGGAACAGTTGGTATGGAGTTTGAAGAAAAGTTTGCAAAATGGGTAGGAGCTAAGATGGCTGTATCTTGTACAAATGGTACAGCAGCTTTACATATCGCTCTTGCAAGTTTGGGAATAGGACCTGGAGATGAAGTTATCGTTCCTTCATACTCATTTATCGCATCATCATTCTCAGTAGTTCAGGCAGGTGCTATTCCTGTATTTGCTGATGTAACAGATGATCACACAATCGACCCTGATTGTATCGAAGGCTTAATTACAGACAGAACAAAGGCGATTATCGTTGTACATCTTTATGGTACAGTTTGTGATATGGGTAAAATTCTTGAAATCGCTAAAAAGCATAACCTTAAGGTTGTAGAAGACTGTGCACAATGTTTTGGTGGTGAATACAACGGAACAAAAGCAGGTGTTATCGGTGATATGGGATGTTTCTCATTCTGCCAGAGTAAGCACTTTACAACAGGCGGAGAAGGCGGTATGGTTGTTACAAATAATGAGGATGCAGGTTGGGAAGCTCGTTCCTTCAGAGATCATGGTTATGATGTAAAAACAAGAATGAATATGCTTGCTTTGGAAGAAAAACTTCCATACATCCACAATAAAGTTGGTTTCAACTTCAGAATGACAGAAATGCAGTCTGCAATCGGTATCCAGGAACTTGCAAGATTTGATAGCTGGAACTTAGCAAGAAGAATTGCAAACGCTAAAATGTATGATGAAGCATTCACAGGAATGAAGGGCGTTAAAAAGCTTCCTGTAAATACAGCTGAAAGAAAGAATAGTTACTGGTGGTACCCAATTCTTATTGATTTGGATGCACTTGATTGTCAGGCAGATACAATTCTTAAGGAATTAGGAGCTTTGAAAATTCCTTGTTACGGTATTCAATGGCCTGAAGCATATGAAGAAAAGGCTTATAAAGAACTTAATGGATTTGGTTCTAACCAGTTCCCATTCAAGTCTGAAGAATACACAAATCCTGAATCAGTAAAATATGATAAGGTTGTATGTCCTCACGCAAAGGGCTTAAGAGCACAGACTGTATGCTTGTTCTTGCACCCAACATGGGAAAAAGAACATATTGAAAGATGTATCTATGGATTTAAGACAGCAATCGAAAAGCATCTTAAATAATCTTAAGGAGGAATTGAATATGAAGGTAAAGTGGGGCGTAATCGGCTGTGGTGGCATAGCCGACAGAAGAACTCTTCCTGGAATGATGTTGGCTGAGAACGCAGAACTCGTTGCAGTTATGGACACAAATATGGATTTGGCAAATGCTGCAAAGGAAAAGTATGGTGCAAAATATGCATTTTCTACTGCGGAAGAGTTGCTTGCAATTGATGAAATTCAAGCGGTGTATATTGCATCTCCCGTTGCTTTCCATATGGAACAGACGGAAGCTGCTGCAAAAGCCAAGAAACATATTTTGCTGGAAAAACCTATGACTCTTTCTTCCGAAAAATCCAAGGAACTTGAGGATATTTGCAATAAGTATGGAGTTAAAATTGGTGTTGGCTTAATGATGAGATTCCATACATATCATCAAATGATGAAGAAACTTATCGAAGATGGCTCTTTAGGGGAAATTGTGTCTATGAGAGCGCAACTTACCTGCTGGTATCCTGACATTCCGGGAAACTGGCGTCAACAAAAAGCAACTTCAGGCGGAGGCTCTTTGATGGATATGGGTATTCACTGTGTTGACCTTCTTCAATACATCAGCGGATTAAAAGCTGTTGAAGTTGCATCTTTCTCAGGTACTCAGATTTTCGATTATGAGGTTGAAGATGGCGGAAGTATCATTATGAAGATGGATAACGGAGCAATCGCATATGTTGATTCAAACTTCAATATTCCTGATGATGCGGCTGTTTGTAAGCTTGAAATATATGGTACAGAGGGTAGTGTTTTTGCTGAAGGTACAATAGGTCAGGTTGAAGGCGGAAATGTAAGAGTTACGATTTGTGGTGACCAGGGTGCATATAATGCTGCTCAGGATAGAGAGCCAACAAATTCGTATATTATGGAAGCTGAGCTTGGCAATATGTATACAAAAGAGATAGATGGTTTCTCAAAAGCAATATTAAATGATACAAAGCCACCTATTACAGCGGAAGATGCAATCAATGTTCAAAAGATTGTTGAGGCTGCATATGAGTCAAATGAAACAAAGAAATTTGTAGAAATTTAATCATAGCAAAAGAATAAGGGCGTTTTGAAATCTCGGTTTCAAAATGCCCTTATTGTTATTTAGTTATCATTAATGTAACGGTTTGAGTTGCCTCATCCCAACCAACATCATAGCCGATAGCTTGTGCCAAAAAACGGATAGGAACATACATTCTGCCAAAGGTTTGTCCGTTGAGCTCAACCTCTGATATAAATGCTGTTGTGTCCATTTCTATCCTATCTGCTGTATCAGAATTTTCATTTATAATATATAAGATGGGATTTCCGTCCTGGATAAGATATACGCAAGAAATGGATTCGATAACTGCTGTTTTCGTCGAGTCTATAAATTCTACACTACAGCCTAAGTTTTCCATAATAAAGCGAATAGGAACAAAAGTTCGGTCATCCTTTTCCATAATCACACCCATCTCGCTTGGTATACGAGCTTCTTTACCATTAATAATTATGTTCTCAGCAGCTGCAAAAACCGAAGTTGCAGAAAAAGATAAAAGAACACATATTAACAGCGAAAGAATTTTTTTGAATTTCATATAATATGCCCCTTTATATATTATTCAGCAACAGACTCTGCTTCAACAATTTTATCAAGAGTAACGGTTTGAGTTACCTCATCCCAACCAACATTATAGCTCATCGCTTCTGCAAGGAAACGGATGGGCGCATACATTCTGCCTTCTTCATTATTGATAAAAATTTTTGTATCCATCAAAATTCTGGTTGGAAGACCTGATTTATCGGGGAATATATATATATATTCTGAATCGTCTTTTAATACATATGCAAGCTTTGTTTCTTTATCGCGAATTGTAGCTGTTCTGTCCTCATCATCATAGCTTACATCACAATTTAAGTATTCAGATACAAAACGGATAGGAACACAAGTTCTATCATCTTTTTCTACAATGCTACCCATATCAGCGGGTATTTCTGCAACTGTACCATTAATTACAATCTTATCTGCGGCAGCAAAGCCCGTAATAGATTGCAAAGCAATTGTTCCAATAGCCAATAATGCACAAATCTTCTTTTTCATTTTAATTCCTCCTAAATTGGTTTTTAAAAGTTTAATTAAGGAATAAACATATCTAATCCTTTGTTCAAGTATAACATAATGTCATATTTAAAGCAAGGTTTATTTTGTTATATTAAATTTATTTTTGAACATACTAATAAAATCTTAAGGAAAGGATTAGGTTTTATTATGAATAAAGAGAATGAGGATTATAACAAAGATAAAAACGACAATATAAAAGATATGTCTGCAACTATGGTGAAAAGCGGAAAGAACAGAATATATTGTATGAGTATAATCGGAGAGATAGAAGGACATATGGTATTGCCACCGCAAAGTAAGACTACTAAATACGAACATGTTATTCCAGAACTTGTAAAGGTAGAGGAAGATGACGAGGTTGATGGTTTGCTGCTTTTGATGAATACTATGGGTGGAGATGTGGAAGCAGGGCTTGCTATTGCAGAAATGATAAGCAGTATGAATAAGCCGACGGTATCTGTTGTTTTGGGCGGAGGGCACAGTATAGGAGTTCCTTTGGCAGTATCTGCAAAACATTCGTTGATTGTTCCCTCAGCCACTATGACAATACATCCAATAAGAATGAGCGGAACGGTAATAGGCGTATCCCAAACATTCAGATATTTTTCTAAGGTTCAGGAAAGGTTGACTGATTTTGTTGTGAGAAATTCAAAAATAAACGAGGATAAATTCAGAGAGTTAATGATGGAAACTAAAAAGATTGCAAATGATGTGGGAACAATTTTGTTTGGTGAAGAGGCTGTCGAATGTGGATTAATTGATAAAGTAGGCGGTATAAATTCTGCGATGGAAATTTTGAGAAATGATATTGAAAAAGGAAAATAAAAAATAAAAAATTTATAAAAAGTATTGACAATTAAACGGAAGCGTGATAGAATACAAGTGTTACGCGGGAGTGGCTCAGTGGTA
>JAZNCG010000090.1:0-4599 GCA_045587405.1 Ructibacterium sp.
AGATAGACTTAAAATTTCTCTTTCTACTCATTGTTTAATACCTCCATATATTAAATTTTAGGCTTATCTGCCTTTGCTCTTTTTATGTTTTTTCTTCTTTTTATGCTGAGGTTGCTCGTGAGTTTTTGTCTTCTCAGGAGCTTTTTCTGCTTTGGTTTTATTCTGTTCTGCTTTAATATCCTCAACTTTTTTCTTAATGGAAGGTTTTCCATTAAGAGTATTGTCCGTCTTGTCCAAAGCCCCGTGCTTCATAGATTCGTTCTCTTGCTGATTTTCTGTCGCACGGGGCAACGGATTTTTTAGGCGGTTCTCCCTTGCTTTATCAAGAGGTTCTTTATCAATGTCAGCATCAGGTTCAGACCTTTCGGGTTCCGGTTCGGGTTCGATTTCTTGTTCTGTTGCGGCATAACCGAGTTTTTCCATTATGTAGTTAAGTTTTGTAACATCGTCTTGCTTTGCAATAATGTCACATAACCCTGTATCATTTGATTTATCGTTTACTGCCGTAAAAAGAACACCGTATTTTTTTGCTTCTGAGTTGAATTTTCCAATGTCGCTTTCTTTGATTTGCAAGATACAAAGTGGCTTATCCGATTTCAGTAGCTTTTTAAGATTTGTTTTACCCTGAAGCTTGTTATCTTCTTTCAAAAGTGCAATAACGATAGCTGCTTGATTTTTTGCTCCTAGTCCGGTAAGTTTTACCACTTCTTCGGTAATCATCAAGCCTTCCTTTACCATTAAATCAGCGACCTCGCCGCTTGTGTTCATTAGCGTTCGCCTCCATTTCTGCTTGTTTTTGCAATTCCTGAGCTTTCTGTTGTTTTTGAGATATTTTGTAAGAATCAAGAGATATTGCATTGCACAACCTGATTTCTTTTCTCAAATCCCGAAGCTCGTCATTGATTGCCTTCGCCTTAATTTTGATTTCTTGCTCATTATCTTCAGTTTTTGAAGCATAGAGCTTTTTGCGTTTTTCAACTAACTCATTGATTTTTTCCTCCTTTAATTTTCTGTGTTCCGCAAGTTGTGTTCCGGTTTCGATTTCATTTTTATACATAAATTCAAACTGCTTTTTATAGCGGTCAAATTTAATCAGTTCATCACGCATATAAAATGACACTCTCTGCGGAACTTTCTTTTTCTTTATTACTCCGAAAAAATAAAGGTAGTGGTAGTATAAAGCTACGAAGCCTTTCAGCTTTGTTGGGTTAGCATTTTTATATGTACTTCCATAATCAAAGCCATTGGAGAGTTCTGACGGGGATGCCATTTTTATACCATTACGATTTGCAATAATTCTTTCTTTGATTGCTTCTTCGGTGTAGTATTTACCAAGCTTATCAAGACGGATTCTCTTTGTTCCAAATGAAGGAATGAAAGAAGTGTATTTATACTGCGGTCCTCTACGGGTAACTTGATAACCTCTTAATTCAAGTTGTTTCCAAAACTCTTGCATAGAGTATGAACATTGGATGATAGTGTCAATTTCTTCTCGAACATACTGACGAATTGATTTACCTTCGTTCTCTTTCAGCCATTCGATATAACTCATACCTTTGTGCTTTGGATGTTCAATGACATACAGACAATGCTCTCTGCAAATTTGATCTGATATACCACGAATATCACCGAAATAGTCCTTATATTGGTTTCGGTATTTATATCCGTCTTTGAAAGAAACTGCATTAAATATGATGTGATTATGCAGGTGATCTTTATCTACATGGGTTGCAAGCACAACCTCAAATCTGTCTGCAAATAACCTTTGCACTAATTCAACACCACATTGATGAGCAATATCAGGTGTTGTTTCAAAGTCCTTAAATGATTGCACCAAATGATAAGCAAGTATGCCATCAACTCTATGTGATTTGCCTTTTTCATATTGGGTAGTTATCATTTGCCTTACTGCGTTTTCTCTGCTGCAATTAAACACATCCACATATAAGGCACTCTCTGTCTTGTCTTTATTTGTGATGTATTTTTCAGGACCTTCAACTGCTTCAATATCCAACTTGAATTTTGTCTTATCAGGGTTAGTGATGTATTTCATACTGTCATCAAGTCTTGTAGAGATAGTCCATATTTTTGTATAACCCATTATTTAAGGTCACACACCTTATTCATAATCTCATCCAAAAGCTTTGTAAGGTAATCAATCTTTTCTTTGCTTATGGTTTGTTCTGCATTTGCTATATGAGCAATCTGATTTATATTGACACCGATAGCATTTATCTCTTTCAAGAGCTTATAGTATGTGTCGGGAGGTCTTGCCCGAAGTTGTATTCCCATAACAACATTTCGCAAGAACTGTCCTCTTGTAAGACCTGCTTTTTGTGCCTGAACTGCTAAATGGGAATGTTCTTCTTCAGTTAGTCTTAACTTAAATTCTCTGCCACGCATACGCATTGAAATTCACCTCTTTTCCTTTGCAAGCATCGGGGTATTAGGGGCGAAAGCCACTAACAAGTGGCTTTTGGGGGACCAAATGCCGTGCTTGCTAATGCAAATGCTTCCGCATTACCTTCTTTTGCGACTTGGTATTGTTATAGAACCAATATGTTCTTCACCTTCAAAATCACACATTAACTTATACATTCCTTCCTGAACAAGTTCACCATTCAAATAACAATCCGAATTCCTATCTGCTGCATTTTCATCAAAGGCTCTAAGTGAAAATGTTTTTGCATTACCGTATGGGAAATATAGGTGTTTCTTCTTTGCTATTTCTTTAGCAACATTAAGAGCTGCCATTTGTGGCATTTTGGCTACTACTTCAAAAGTATTGTGAAAAGTGATTTTTCCTATCACCTTAAAACATTTTAATTTTGTTTTGTCCTGACCATAGCCACACTTAAACACTTTCGATTCGGCAAACTCTTGGGGCATTTCCAATACTGTTTCAAAATCAGGGATTAAATTCAAAGCATAATTTCCATTATTAAGACGCTGTGCCAAAGAACATACTTGTTCTGTTCCTAAAGGCTCATCGTTTTTCCTTGATACAATTATCATCAATGAAGTAATTTCATCTAAAATATGGCTTGCCCATTTGGGATTGAGCAAAAATTCCATTGCAACCTCCGCAGCCATCTCAGCATCATAAGTAGTTACTTCAAAAGTTTTTTTGTAATCAATTTGACAGAAACCGCTAAATTTATCTCTTGCTTTTTTTCCTCCGTTTGACATAAAATCAACCTCCAATTTTATTGTTTAATTTAAGTGTAGCAAATCGAAAGTCAAAACCTTAAGATTTGAACAGAAAAAATTTTTCAAGAAATTTTGAAATAGAAAAAGCCCACTGTTTTTAGGCAGCAGGCTTACTCATATTTTTTACCAAAAGTAGCTTTTAGATATTGATATGTACTATATTCAATTTGTTCACTATCAACCATTTCTTTCAGGTGATATAACTGCTCAATATAGTATCTGATAGTCTTGCAATCTTGAGGGAATCGGATATATATTTCTCCGTTTTCCATTTTCATTTCAAGACCGAAAATCGAATCAATATGCATTAGAGTATGAACAGTTTGTATATCAGTTTCAAGAGAAGGTGGAAGAATAGCGTGTTCTGAAACTCCTAAAATTTCACATATTTTTATAACCGTATCTCTTTTAGGTGTTCTTGAATTGCTCTCATATTGAGCCACCCTTATATCAGCAGTTCTGTCCGAATAACCTAACATTTTGCCAAGTTCTTTTTGGGTTATGCCAAGATGTTTTCTACATTGCTTTAGCGTCCATCCTCCAATATTTTTTATTTTAAGCATTTTACATCATTACCTTTCCGGCTCGTGCCTTTTCTTATTGTTTTGTTTCTCCGCTTCGTTTTGTTTAATAAGGTCATTCGCAACATCATCAACCACATCACGAAGTCTGTCCATATAGGTCACATCCGTCTTTTGCCATTCGTCATAACAAACAGATAACGGGTAATCTAATTTTGCAAGTGCTTCGACCTGTTTATCAGACAGAGAATCATCTTCAAAAGTAATCAGAATATCATCACGCATTACTTTCTCATAAGCTCTGTCAATAATCTGTTCCGGGGGAAGCGTTTTAAGGTGTTCGATATAATCGCTTTGCTCTTTAGCCGCTTTCTCCCATAAAGTTTGTCTTAAATTTACTGCACCCATTTTCATCTCTCCAAATCTTTATTTCTTTTAGTTTTTGCAGGTGACTGATTGTTTTTCTGTTCTTGAGCAAGTTCTTCAGGTGTAAGTTTTCTGTAAGAATCTACGCCATAAACAAGACCAAGAGCACGACCGTTATCCCAACTCATGTGAATTGTACCAATATCATCAACGTTCCTAACAGTACCTCTGTCACCACAAACTAAATCTGTGTATGGATCATCCATTGAAATCAAAGACAAGCGAGTTCCTTTGGGATATTCTTTTTTTAACATGGCAACAACTTAAGTCGGATCGTAGCCATGTCGTTCTGTGAGCCAAGGAGTTGTCAGGAGCTTTTGTTTCCTAAGACCGCTTGGCCTCCGACTTGTACCTCTGTCACCACAAACTAAATCTGTGTATGGATCATCCATTGAAATCAAAGACAAGCGAGTTCCTTTGGGATATTCTTTTTTTAACATGG
>JAZNCG010000091.1:0-1792 GCA_045587405.1 Ructibacterium sp.
AAGACAGAGAGTAAAGGCTGCTGCTGTGGATATGGCAAAAGAGCTTATTGCTCTTTATGCTAAGCGAAGCAGCATTAAGGGTGTTGAATTTGACAAAGACAGCGAGTGGCAGAAGGATTTTGAAGCGGCATTTCCCTATGAAGAGACCGAGGATCAACTTCGTAGTATAGACGAAGTTAAAAAAGATATGGAAAAAGCAAACCCTATGGACAGACTTTTGTGCGGAGATGTGGGGTATGGCAAAACCGAGGTGGCGATGCGTGCGGCATTTAAGGCGGTGATGAGTGGATATCAGGTGGCATATCTTGTTCCGACAACGGTTTTGGCTGTTCAACATTATAATAATTTTAAACAGAGGATGATGGATTATCCCGTAAATGTGGGTATGCTTTCAAGGTTTGTAATGGGTTCTGCTCAAAAAGAGGTAATAAAGGGTCTCGAAACGGGAGAAATTGATATTATTATTGGAACTCATAAGCTTTTGGGGAAGTCGGTAAAGTTTAAAAAGTTAGGTCTTTTGGTTATTGATGAAGAGCAAAGGTTTGGTGTTGCTCACAAGGAAAAGCTTAAAGAAATTAAAAAAGAAGTTGATGTATTGACGCTTTCTGCAACTCCTATTCCCAGAACCCTGCACATGAGCCTTAGCGGAATAAGGGATATGAGTATTATAAATCAACCTCCGGGAGAGAGATATCCTGTTGCAACTTATGTCATGGAATATGAGGAAGATGTTATAAGAGAAGCTATAGAGCGAGAATTAGATAGAGGTGGGCAGGTTTATTATCTTTTCAACAGAGTTGAGGGGATTTATAAAACGGCTAATCGAATTGCTGAACTTGTTCCAAATGCGAATGTGGCGGTTGCTCATGGGCGAATGAATGAGAGAGAACTTGAAGAAATAATGATGAAGGTGTCGGATGGCGAAATTGACATACTTATATGCACGACTATAATAGAAACGGGTTTGGATATTGCAAATGTAAATACAATAATAATCGAGAATGCAGACAGACTTGGATTGGCACAGCTTTATCAACTTAGAGGGCGTGTAGGCAGATCGAATAGACTTGCCTATGCATATCTTACATTCAGGCGGAATAAAGTATTGTCGGAGGACGCAGAAAAAAGACTTTTGGCAATTAAAGAATTTACAGAGTTTGGGTCGGGATTTAAGATTGCAATGCGAGATTTGGAAATAAGAGGAACTGGAAATCTTATTGGAGCAGAGCAACATGGTCATATGGAGGCTGTTGGTTACGAGATGTATTGTCAGTTATTGGAGCAGGCAGTAAGAGAAGAGCAAGGTCAAAAGGTTGAGAAAAAGACCGAAACCCTGATAGATTTGCCCGTTTCGGCTTTTATTCCTGAAAAATATATAACCAATCATAGCCAAAGAATAAGTGCTTACAAGAGAATTGCAAGCATAGAGAACAAGGAAGAACTGTATGATGTTTATGATGAGATAGAGGACCGGTATGGAACGGTAGAGGGTTTCGTTTATAACTTAATGGAAATTGCTCTGATAAAATCAATGGCACAAAAATGTGGTGTTGCAGAGATAATAGGAAGTAGTTCGCAGGTTATATTTAAATTTGATAAAGAAAATATGCCTGATATGGAGGGGGTTTTGGATTTAATTACAAATAGTCCTAAGGAATTTTTTCTTCCCAACCCGAGTAAACCACAATTACATTACAAGTTGGATAAGCCGGTACAAGGAAAAGAAAATCTTTATTTTCAAGGAATACGCCAAGTCCTTGAAATTTTAGATGTAAAGAAAAAAAGAGGATGA
>JAZNCG010000092.1:0-13610 GCA_045587405.1 Ructibacterium sp.
GTTTTCATTTTAATTTAAGGATAGCATTTTTCATATTTCCATATAGTTTATCATGCTCAAATGCGGAATCAAAATATAAATTTATTAAAGCATCTTTATTCTCGGCTTGTACTTTTCAAGGTATGCCGCATTCTTTTCATCTCCACCGGGAGTGTTGGCACTTGACCATACAGGAGGTGTTATGCCTTTTTCTATACATTGTCTTACTGTTTCAATTTCCAACAAATGTGCAATATAGAAATCAACAATATTAGATGTAGGTGCAATAGGAGTATCCAATCCAGGAACTGTTACTACCGCATCTCCAACGGGATTAAAATCTTCTATACATACATCTGCATAATCAAATAAATTTGTCTTATTTGGATGACGGATAAAATGGTCCGCCGGCATCTCCTCTTGCCAAGCCGCGCTGGAAACCGCAATTATCTTAACGCCATTCTTTTTTGCTTCCATCGCCGCATCAATAGTTGCAGGGTTAATGCCTATGTTATGGAAGATAATCAATACATCATCTTTTTTCAAGTCGTAATACTTAACTATTGAACTTCCGTAATTTACAGTTCTTTCAAGTTCCAAGTATTTAAGCGCCTGATTGAAAACAGATAAGCCTGTTTCCATAAGCGGATTTACGCAAGAAAGTCCGCCCGCTCTGAAAAACATTTCACCTACAGGCAAGGTTGTATGTCCGCCACCGCCATATACATTAATGAGTCTATCTTCTTTAATAGCGTTGCTCATTAAGTCTGCCGCTTTCTTGATATTCTCTTCCTGAGTCGCATTAATCTTTTCAAGATTTTCTATAATCGACTTATAATATCCGAAATCATTTAACATTTCTAGTCCTCCTTCTTAAGAACTCGGTTGTAGTTTCTTCCTATGTTATCCCACAACTCAATCGGGTCTTTAGCTGCAACCGATGTTCCATATCCACCACGATATGTCCATGTCGCAAGACGATCAACCCCAAGCTCTTCGTACATATCAACAACTTTATCAATCTGCGAGAAATCGTCAGGACGGATGTTATAACCCATAAGCCATCTCTCGGACTGCTTACCATACTTCTTTGCCATCGCAACCGTTCTCTCAGTTATATCTCTAAAGAAGTTTTCAGGTAAGCTCCAGTTTATGATTGTTGTTGAGAATACATCAAAGTATGGACAAGATGCAACCATATCCCAGTTATCATAACCACGAAGCTCTGTTACATAGTATGTATTCATTGTTGCATGAACACAACAAGTTATCTCAAGGTCAGGATTGTATTCTTTAAGAGCCTTTGATACATCTGTTAATGTATATAAAGCTTCTCTCCATCTGAATTGCTTAACATCATCGTTCATAAACTTCGGCATTTCGTAGCCATAGTATTCTTCAAACTTCTTCATACACTCAGGACAACGACAAGCCCAATCATCGCCCGCTCCGCCTGTTATTGATGCATAGGATTTTGGATACGCATAGTGTGGTTCATCCCAGAAAAATCCGTCAACCTCTGTGTTTTTAGCAAGCTTTAAACAAATATTCTTGAAATAATCTCTGAATGAATTTGTGTTAAAGCAAGCCGCATTTAAAACCTCTCCAGTATACGCGGAAACCTGTCTGTGATTAATATTGTTCTGCAAGAACAAACTTACCTGCTCTCCACCGAAATATTTACCAATTCCCCACGGGTCTGCTATAACTCTAAGGCCTATTTCGTGTGCTTTCTTTACGATATTGTTGATGTTCGGAAACCAAAAATCCATATCAAACTCCGTTATCGCTAAAATAACAGTATCACACCCGTGTTCCTTCATCTCTATAAAATCTTTTTCTGCGTGCTCTACATAGTTCAAACCATAGTAGCTCACAGCGGTATGTTTAATCGCCATTATTTTTTCCTCCTTGAACAGCTATTTATTCTTTAGGGAGTTTTCTCAAAGCCCTTCCCTAAGGCTAAATTTTTAATACAAAGACGGCAATCCCAATACATCCAAAAATACAATAGGAATAGAACCCGTCATCCAACCTACCAAAATGCTGTACGCTCCCCAAGCAAAGTCTTTATTACAGCCATAATATTCATCAAGGTCCATATCATAAGCTCGCATCCAGCCACCTGATATCTTCTTGTCGTCAGACACAATCTGAACATTTAACAAGAACGACATTATGCCACGGAACATATCATCGGCAAGTTCTTTAATTTCGCCCTGAACGCCACTTTTTCTCAAAACATTGATGTTTTGAAGAAGAGTGTTCTGGCAATACATTAAATCGCATATATGCCCATATTCAGGTCCAAATCCAACCGCAAATTCCATGGTTTGATTCAAACTGTTTTCGTCAAAGTACGCTTCGCCATCGGCACAACCGCCACACTCTTGCTGAAGATTTTTGAAGTATTTGAGCAAATCGAGCAAAACTTCTGTCCACTTCCCGTCTCCAAAGCTCTGGGCAACCGCAAGCACTCCTAAAACTCTTCCATAGGTAAAATTCTTTGAATGAGACGGTCCGGATGAATAGTTTGGATAAGAATCAGCTATTGCCTTTGCTGTTTTTAAAATCTGGTCACGATATCTTTCATCACCTGTTATTTCATATAAGTTTCTCAAAACAAGCATAATAGCATCATAATACTCGGGAGCATCTGCCTGAATATCTTCACTCTGCATTTTTACTATGCTGTTATTATCATAATTAAACCACGCTCTCGGTACATATTCTTTGCCACCAAACCAAGTGAGTAACGCCTCTCCATACATCAACGCAGACTCTTTCAGTTTAGGATTTTTTGTTGTCTTATAAAGAGCACATACGCAGTTAGCCACTCTGGCATTATCCGATGCCCAAACCGTATGGCTTCCTGTTCCTTTAATTCCTGCAAACCACTTAAATACTCCCTTGTTTTCACCCTCAGTTATCTGTAATTTGCGTTTGTTAAACATTTCGTTTGTTATCTTTTCGGAAAGTCCAATCCATTCTTCATTATTAAAATACTTCCCTGCCAAGCCAAACAAAACTGCTGTCATAAAGCTGGCATCACCACGAACATTCTTCGCAAAGCCAAGGTCAAAAGAACGAATCATCTCATATACAGCGATGCCTCCATCCTCTTCCAACAATATACCTGAGTTTTGATGCCATTCTACAGCTTTCTTTATAGCTTTCTCCAAAGCCCCTTTTAGCTCAGCGTCACTGTATTTATAATTAGATGGCTTTTCTGTTTCAATCTTTGAATATGTATGAACAAATGACTTATCAAACGCAGACTCGCTAACACCTGTAATCTCCGAGAAAAGTTTTGAATATAGCTTATTCCAATTTTTATAAGGCAAAGTATAATACTGGGTATAGTTTGTTAAATCAAACATAGATGCATATACATTCTGATTTGTTTTTACAAGCCCAACTCCCTTAACTTCTTTGCTCTCAGCTATAACCGTATGAACACCTAAGAGATTTTTAATTTCTATTAAGGTTTCAGGTTTCTCATTGGAGTGAACAAAACCTGGAAGATACACTGCATTTCTCTTCTGCAAAACATCAAAATCCAATTCTTCTTTTAAACTTCCTGTAAGCTTAAAAGAATCTAATCCTGTTTTGGTACTGTAATTTGTTATCTGCACATTCGTTATATAATAATCACGCATATCATAGGATTGATAGTTTTCCCAATAAATCTTTGTCGCGTCATTATTTACTACCTCTGCCAAAAGCTCTATATATTCCTCCGGATATTCTTCAATATACATTTTGCCTTCATCATAATCAGGCAACAAGAACAGCACTTCAGGTGCTTCCTCTACCGCTGCCTTCAAACACGCATAGGTATCCGTAAAGATCTTTAACTCTTTCTGACCATCTAAAGCCTTTTGTAAAAAGCTGATGAATTTTTCATTTTTACCGCACAGCATTAACGCCATTTTATAACACCGCCTTATAGCCTTCCTTAGAGTATTCAGCTGAGTTGTTCCATTGCTTTGCCGCTGAATATACATAATATGGAATTGCCTGTTCAGGAGCAAACCATGTTGTCTGAACAAGACCTAAACTCTTTTCTTTAATACAAATCTTAATCATATTTTCTATACTATCATAATTCATAAATGGTGAATATACTGTCTGATATCCTCTATCCTGGAAGAAATCAACATCTCCCCAGTATTCGCCCGGGTCATTATGTGTCCAGATGTTCATTAAAATATTCTTTGGCAATAAGTCTGCTATCTCGTTCTTACATCTGAATGTCAAAGAATCCATTGATGTATAAAGCATATCAGCCCACATTACAGGTCTTACACCTTTAGATGTTATATATGTATTCAGATTTGAAATATGCATCGCAAACAATAAATCCGCAGATTTTGTTCTATCTTCCTCTGTTGAACCAAAACCAAAAGCTTTATCACAACCACAATGCATCATTGGGGGGTTATGGAATGCTTCCAAAAGTTCATCAATAATGTCTTTATGGAACTGCTTTGTCTTAGGATTCTCCGTTGCAAAGCACCAACCACCAGGAATCCACATATCAGCCAAATCAGGGCGTTGGTCGAGAGATACATGCTGGCGAGTTGTTATTCTGCTCCATCCTGCATGACTTGTCATATTTTGTCCGGGACATGGAATGATATGTAAATCATTAATACAAAGGTTTACAATTTCTTCTATGTTCTCCTTTGTATACGGAGTGTGCGGCCAGCAAGCATATGGATGCTTCTCATATGGGAAAACTCCCCAAAATTCAATAAATACATGATTGTATCCTGAAAGCGCAACAATCTCCAATCTTCTCTTAAGGTCTTCGGGATATGTGTCATCTTTTGCTGTACCATCCTTTGGATTAAAGAGACACATATGTATAGCTCTCATATCTATCATCGGCGCATCATCTATGAAAGCTCCCTCTATTGTGTTACCTTCAAGTTTTACAATCTTAACAAGAGTCTTAACTGCATATGTAAGACCCTTTTCGTCCTTTGCAGCAAGGGTAATACCATCTTCGCATATATCAACTGTATATGACTCACAATGGTCAAAGCTACTTGCAACAGCCTTCGCTTTCAATTCACCGCCAATATAAATTACGAACATTTCATCTTCAAATCTGTTCTCTTCAATCTTTGTCAATCCCAATTTTGAAAGCCAGAAACCATAACATTTCTTCACATTGTTTGACACATAAACTTTACAAGCTTTGGAAATCTCGAAAGTTCCTTCTCTCTTCTCAATATTTCTTGGATATGGCATTAAGCCCTTAAACATTTCATTCTTCATTTTATATAATCCTCCTTACAGTTTTCTTCATTATACACAATAAAAATCCATTTGTAAACTCACATATCAACGCAAATAGGTGGACAAAACGAAACTTGACATCTTTTAAAACTGCTGTTAGAATAATACATATTATATAAATTATTATTTTTACGATTGGGAGGATTTGTAAATGTTTTTTGACGATACCGATTTAAATGTCGAAATTATAGGCGTTTACAAGATTAAACGCCCCGCTGTTCAAAATGAAAGTTTCAACAATCGACACTATTTTAGCCTTAGCTTTCGTACCAAAGGTAGTGCGACATTTAAATTTGATAGCGAAACTATTAAAGTAAATTCAGAAAAAGTTTTGTTTATCCCCCCTAACGCCAGCTACTCTCAAACAACCGACGGAGAAACTGTTATAGCTATTCATTTTATGTTATATAATTACTATAGTAAATCTCCCGAAACCTTAAGGCTTACCCTTAGTAGCGATATAAATGAAAAATTCAAAACAATATACACTGAATGGTCAGAAAAGCGTGTCGGATATAAAAACAGATGTACCTCCTTACTATACGATTTATTTTTTTCTTTTAATCAGGAAATCAGCAATAATCAGATAGACAAAAAACCAAGCCTTGGTAAAATTCAAGAGGCGGTTGATTATATTCACACAAATTTTAAAAGGGAACAGATACAGGTTTCTAATCTTGCGCAGATGTCTTTTCTCTCTGAAACTCAGTTCAGAAAAAATTTCAAGGCAATATTTAATATTTCTCCAAATCGATACATAAACAATCTGCGCCTTGAAACCTCAATCCAATTACTAGAAAGCGGTTTATATTCCATAAAGGAAGTTGCCATAAAATCCGGTTTTAACGATGTAAAATATTTTACTCGTACCTTCAAAGAAAAATACAAATTTTCGCCCAGAGAATATGCAAAGGATTATGCAAAAAAAATGCGGGAAAATACTGATAAAATTGCACATAATATAACCATGTTCCCGAAATAATATGTTTCAAAAAAATATCTTTTTATGTTGCAATTATACTATAAAATTTTGTTGCAATAAAACCTTGACAAAGCCATATAAATATTGTAAAATGATTGAGTTGCAATATGAGGATTAAGCGATTTGCTCCTCCTCGGATTTCCTCGTCCGTGTAAAAATTTAGAGGTAAAATTTAATACTTGCGGATATGGCGGAATTGGCAGACGCGTATGGTTCAGGTCCATATGAAAGCAATTTCATGCAGGTTCAAGTCCTGTTATCCGCACCAGTTTGAGTGTTCTTATAGGATTTAAGAACACTCATTTTCTTGAACATGTTATGAACATCCATACCAAAAAAAGGCATCCGAAGATGTCTTTTTCAATAAATTTTATTTTTCAGCAAATTGAATTCTTTCTATCGCAAATTAAAATTCCATTTGTTAATGAAAAAATTATCTATTCATTTGTACTTTTATTGGCTGATAATTTTTTCTTAATCCTCTGCAAAGCATTATCAATAGATTTTGGAGGTCTATCCAGTTCGACCGCTATTTCCTGATAATTCATCCCACCCATATAAAGAGATAAAACTGACTTTTCTAAGCTACTTAACTTTTCGGAAATTTCGTTTTCCATAGCCTCAACTTTTTCGCGTCTCAGCATCATTTCTTCGGGATCCATATTTTCTCTTTCTGCAATAACATCTACAAGGGTTCTGTCCTCTTCTCCATCATACACAGGATTGCTTAAAGACACATAATTGTTAAGGGGAATATGTTTTTGCCTTGAGGCAGTTTTTATCGCTGTTATCATCTGGCGTTTAATGCACATTTCTGCAAATCCCCTGAAAGACGCTTGTTTAGTCGGGTCAAAATCACGAATTGCCTTAAACAACCCTATCATACCTTCCTGAACCAAATCCTCTCGGTCGGCTCCGGCTAAAAAATAGGGCTTGGCTTTAGATAGAACCAGGTTTTTATATTTACTCAAAATATACTCTGCCGCCATTTTTTCGCCTTCTGCTGACAACTCAACAATTTGTTCATCAGCCATATCTCCATATCTTTCTTCCAATCCAGCCATAATGAGCCTCCTCAAATTCTTATACATTACATTATACACTTATCTTTTTTATAAAACAAGTATATTTTAAATTTTATCTTGTTATTATTATTTTTTATGATATACTAATTATATTGAGAATTATTAAAAGGAATGAAGTTTATGAAAATATCAGCTGTAATATGCGAATACAATCCATTTCACAACGGACACCTTTATCAATTAGAAACTGCTAAAAAACTTATTGGCCACGATGCTGTTGTTGGAATTATGAGTGGTAATTTTGTTCAACGAGGAACGCCTGCCATAATACCCAAAAGCACAAGGGCTGCTGTCGCCATAAAAAATGGAGTTGATTTGGTTTTAGAGCTTCCTGCCGTTTTAACTTTACAATCAGCAGAAAGATACGCCCGTAACGCAATATCAACATTAAATGCCATCGGCGTTATTGACACTCTATTTTTTGGTGCAGAATGCCCTGACACAGATGCTCTTATGGGAATAGCAGGAGTTTTAGCCAACGAAGATTTCACATACAAGCATGCTTTGAGAACCCATTTAGACGCAGGTTTATCTTTTGCCGCAGCTCGTAGCAACGCAATCCGAGATGTTATCGGTTCTGCCTCTGCCGAGATACTTAAAACTCCAAATAACATATTGGCTGTAGAGTATTGCAAAGCACTTATCCAAACCAACAGCAATATAACTCCATATGCTATTCATCGAAAAGCTGTTGACCACGATTCTACAGATTTCGTAGATAATTTTGCATCCGCAACCGCAATAAGAGAGTTGATCAAAAGCGGATCTGATATATCTGACTATGTGCCGCAAAACACCATTGAGCTATATAATAAATCCGCCTTGTTTTCTATAGATAAAATGGGAAAAGCCTTGATTAGTCATCTTTGCCTTATGAGCACAGAAGAACTTTCAAATATTGCAGATGTTTCGGAAGGCTTGGAAAATCCACTTAAACGCGGGGCTTATTTATATTCTTCATTAGATGAAGTTTTGGACTCAGTTAAATCCAAAAGATATGCTTACAGCCGACTAAGACGAATTGTTTTATCAGCATATTTAGGTATCACAAAGCAAGATACAACCTTGACACCATCTTATATACGAATATTGGATTTTAACGAAACGGGGCGCACAATTTTAAATCTTTCTAAAAAAACAGCCACCCTCCCTCTTGCGAAGAATGCTGGACAAATAAAGGATTTTCCTGATGCCTTTAAACTTTGGCAACGAGAATTAATTATTGATAGAATTTATAAATTATTTTTAGATTAAAAGGAGCCGTAGCAAAATGATTTTTCAAAATCATCTTGCCACAGCTCCTTAACTTTTATCTTATCCCTGAAATATCTTTTATAATCTCTCCTGCCATAATTAAGCCTGCAACAGACGGGACAAAGCTTAAGCTCCCCGGCACTCTTTCCTCTCCCTTTTGAGTTTTTGCTCTAAATGGCTCTTCCTTTGAAAAAACAACCTTAACTCCTTTTATTCCTCTTTTTCTCAGCTCTACGCGAACAGCTTTTGCCAGTGGACAGACAGATGTTTTTTCTATATCGCAGACCTCAAACTTTGTAGGGTCTATCTTATTCCCTGCCCCCATACAAGAAATAATAGAAATTCCCATTTTTTTAGCTTTCTCAATAATCATAAGCTTAGATGTAACCGTATCAATAGCATCGGCTATGTAATCTGCATCTGAAAAATCAATTATATCTCCTGTCTCGTTATTATAAAAAAGATTTATTGCCTCTACCTTTATTGTAGGGTCTATATCTTTTATTCTCTCTTTAACGACTTCTGTTTTAGCTCTGCCTACCGTACTTATCAGAGCAGGCAATTGCCGATTTATGTTACTGATGCTGACATCATCTCCATCAACTATGGTAAGCCTTCCAACCCCCGCTCTTGCAAGAGCCTCTGCTGTATAAGAGCCAACGCCACCTAAACCAAATAATATGATATGAGATTTTCTTAATTTATCTACACCATCTTCACCTAACATCATAGCAGTTCTGCTATATTGCTCATTGTTCATATTTTCCCCTTTTCATACTAAAACAAGGCAATTCAAAGACTACCTTAAAACAATCATTCAATTGTTAAAAACGCCTTTTCGCTCTCATGTTTTTTCTCTCTTGCCATCAAATTTTTAACAGCATCATTAGGCGACAACCCTTCAAATAGAACTTTGTATGCCTCATTCACAATCGGCATTTCAACGCCCATCTTTTGAGCTAAAGCATATGCCGCCTTACAGGTTTTAACACCCTCTACAACCATTTTAACTTCATTCTGCGCCTCGTTTACACTCTTTCCCTGACCAATCAAAATTCCTGCTCTTCTGTTTCTGGAATGCATACTGGTACAGGTTACAATTAAATCGCCTATTCCCGAAAGTCCATTAAATGTTGTCTCTTTTGCACCCATAGCAACACCAAGACGAGCCATCTCTACGATACCCCTTGTCATTAAAGCTGCTTTTGTATTATCACCCAAGCCCATACCATCTAAAATTCCTGCGCATAATGCAATAACATTTTTTAGCGAACCTCCCAGTTCTACGCCTTGAATATCAAGATTTGTGTAAATTCTAAAATTAGAGTTCATCATTATATCCTGAATTTTGTTAGCAACAAGCTCCGATTTTGCCGCAACAACATTCGTCGTAGGAATTTTTCTGGAAACTTCTTCAGCATGGCTTGGGCCTGACATAACAGCAATCTCACACATAGGAAGTTCTTCCTGAAGAACTTCCGACATTGTATATAAGGTTTTTTCTTCCAAACCTTTAGAAATATTTAATATTATCTGTCCTTCCTTAACAGCTGTAGCCAACAGCTTCGCTGTACTGCGTATAGCGTGAGATGGACTCGCAGTAATAATCAAATCTGCATCAACGCAGTTTTTTATTTCATATTCAAACCTAACATTGTCAGGAATTTTCACTCCGGGCAAAAAGGGTATATTTTCTTTGTTTGCTCTTAAACTTTCACTTTCTTCTTTGAAAAAAGACCACAAAACTACATTATGACCATTTTCGGCTAACATCACAGCTACAGCTGTCCCCCAGCTTCCCGAACCTATTACACTTACTTTAGCCACAACTATACCTCCCTTATACCTCTCTCTTTTTGCCTAACTTATTTTCTGTCCCTTTGATTAATCTTCCTATATTTGCCCTGTGCATATATATAAGAAGTCCAGCAAGAATTATAGAATATACGCTCATCTGCCAATTACCCATATGAAAAATTAATACAGCTACAACAAAAACAACCGCACCTGTTATACTTCCCAAAGAAACATATCTTGTAATCGCCATAACAGCTATTGCTGCAACAAGTACAATTAGTCCAATTCTCCAATCAACAAAAAAGATTGTTGTCGCAGATACCACAACGCCCTTACCACCTTTAAACCCAAAGTATATAGGAAAATTATGACCCAAAACTGTTCCGACTCCAACAGCATAAA
This sequence comes from Ructibacterium sp., assembly GCA_045587405.1. Classification (GTDB taxonomy): domain Bacteria; phylum Bacillota; class Clostridia; order Monoglobales; family Monoglobaceae; genus Ructibacterium. The sequence goes on from JAZNCG010000092.1 coordinate 10,807, forward strand.
CTACTAAATCTCTCATATTTGGAGCAAATAACAGTCTTGCGACTAACACACCCATCGATACAGAAACAACCGCCTTTAAACAATCACACAAAAGAACAATTACACCTGCTTTTTTCCCATATGTACGCAGAGCGTTAGTAGCCCCTGCATTACCACTTCCATGGCTGCGTATATCCTCACCTGCAAAAAGCTTTCCAAATAATATAGCTGCATTCACGCTACCTATAAGGTATCCAACTATTAAAACTACTATAATTATAGCATACTCCATACCGAGCCGCCTTTCTATTACATATATTATTTTTTATCTTTGTTTTTTTCTCTTATTATAAACTTAATCGGTGTGCCCTCAAAACTGAACTTTGCACGAAGTTGGTTTTCCAAATATCTGACATATGAATAATGTGCCAACTCGCTGTTATTTACAAACAAAACAAATGTTGGAGGCTTAATACTCGCCTGGGTTGCATAATATATTTTAAGTCTTTTCCCTTTATCAGACGGAGGTTGAACCATAGCAATCGCTTCATTTATAACATCATTTAACAAACCTGTTGATATGCGCTTTGAATTTTGCTCCAAAACATTACCAATCATTTCAAACAAGCTGTCCACTCTCAACCCTGTTTTTGCTGAAATATAAACAGACGGAGCATACATCATAAAATTAAGACCCTCTTTAACACGATTTTTAAAATTCTTCATTGTGTTTGTTTCTTTTTCAATTGCATCCCATTTATTCACAACAACAACACTTGCTTTTCCTTGGTCATGTACATAGCCTGCTATCTTGGTATCTTGCTCTGTTATCCCTTCGTTGGCATCAATCATAATCAAGCAAACATCTGCTCTGTCTACTGCCGCCAAGGCACGAACTACGCTATATCTTTCAACATCTTCGTTAATTTTACCGCGTTTTCTCATTCCAGCTGTATCAATAAAGATATATTTTTGTCCATCTTTCTCATATGGCGTATCAATAGCATCTCTTGTAGTTCCCGCTATATCGCTTACAATCACTCTGTTTTCACCTAAAATTCGGTTAATAAGTGATGACTTACCCGCATTCGGTTTTCCAACAACAGCAACTTTAATTGCATCATCTTCCTCTGCATTATCACTTTCGGGAGGAAATAACTTTACAACCTCATCAAGTAAATCACCTAAACCCATACCATGTATAGAAGATATAGGAAAAGGCTCTCCAACTCCTAAATTGTAGAATTCATACATCTCCATAGGCGGGTTTCCCGGATTATCAACCTTGTTGCAGACAAGTATTACAGGGCTTTTGCATTTTCTAAGCATTGACGCAACCTCTTTATCCGCCGCTGTCATTCCATCTCGCACATTTACCATAAACAAGATAACATCCGCCATATCAATCGCCATATTAGCTTGCTCCCGCATCTGAGTTAAAATGGTATCCTTGCTGGACGGCTCTATTCCCCCGGTATCAATCAAAGTAAACTCTCTTCCTATCCATTCGGCATCTGCATAAATTCTATCTCTTGTTATACCTGGAGTATCTTCCACAATAGAAATTCTTTTTCCTGTTATTTTATTAAATAAAGTCGACTTACCAACATTAGGTCTGCCAACTACTGCAACTACCGGTTTCATATAGCTCTCCTCTCTTAACCCAAAAACTCTTCTAATAAAGAATAACCATCACAGGGAACAACCTTAACCTTAACCTTTAGCTCCCTCTCCACATCCGCTATTGTTTTATCATCCAAAAAAACTTCCTCGTCGCGTCTTAGCATAGCCTCGGAAATCAACAATTCTTTCCCAAGTTCAACATCCTTTAATTGCTCAATCAAATCCTGTCCTGTTATCAATCCCGAAACGGTTATTTTATTTCCAAAGAAATTATTTACAATAGGAATTACATTAATTTTATCTCCATCAAGTCTGTTTGTCAATTCCTTTATTAACTTATAGGCAGATTTTCCTACGGCAACCGTCTTGAAGTGCTTAGGCTTTTTCTTTCGCTTTCCGCCTAAAGCTTCCAAAAATTCATATTCCAACGAAGAGCAAAGTCCCACTCCATTTTCTATTTGCGGAAATCCCTCATAAGCATCATATTCAGGCAATTTTTCTTCTGCCATGATATAGAATTCATCGCCAAGATATACTAACCTTGTACCCCATTTTTCCAAAAAAACTTCCTGCCACTTTTCCACCTGAGCAATAACATCTTTCGCTTGCTCCTTAGTAAAACCTTTTAACTCCGCCAAACCATCGCGAAAATCCGACAACCCAACAGGAACTATGGAGATGCTCTCCATACTATACCCCAATTCACCTAAATCCTTAAGAGTTCTGTCAAGCTCTTTTCCGTCATTATACTCAGGACAAAGAACAACCTGCGTATTTAAATTCAATCCGCCATCTGCAAATCTCTTTAAATATTCCAAAACCTCTCCCGCTCTTTTATTATTGAGCATCTTAACCCTTAACTCCGGATTGGTTGTATGAACAGACACATTTATTCTCGGCAAATTATACTTTATAATCCGCTCCACATCTTCATCCTTCATATTGGTCATAGTTACATAATTACCCTGAAGAAAAGACAATCTATAATCATCATCCTTAAAATAACAAGTTTCTCGCATCCCTTTTGGCAACTGATCTATAAAACAAAAAACACATTTATTATGGCAAGAGCGTGGCTCGTCTATCAGCAAAGACTTAAAGCCAATACCTAAGGGCATATAGTCCTCATTAGATATTGAAACAATTTTATCTGCAATTTTGATTTCTATTTTATCCTGACAAGAAGCATACATATAATCAAG
>JAZNCG010000093.1:0-3456 GCA_045587405.1 Ructibacterium sp.
ACGTTTCGTGAAAAACGGAAAGTCTGTGCTTGATAATCTGTTTACATACTATGATAGCGGAAAAGGATTTAAGCATATACACGAAGATTCTACAAATTTAATGGCAACAGAACAATGCTTTTATGCCCTTGTTGCATTAAAGCGTGCAAGCGAAGGAAGAAACACACTTTATGATATGAGTGATGCCAAAAAGCTTAATGTTAACTCAGATACGGTAGGACTTGCAGGAAAGAATGCAGATGTTAAGAAAATGGAAATTTTAAACCCCGGTAAGACCTTTGCCGACATTGCCCGGCATAAAGATAAAACCGCCATTGAAGCTTTAGCATCAAGAGGAATAATAAACGGCAAGTCAGAAAATAGTTTTGAGCCTGAAAGTACCATGACAAGAGCAGAATTTGCAACAATTATTGCAAGAGGTCTTGGACTACCACAGAAGAGCAATGTTATTTTTAAGGATGTAACAACAAACGATTGGTTTTATAACTATGTGGGTACTGCATACTCCTATGGAATAATAAAAGGTGTATCCGAAAATGAATTTAACCCTAACGGTACAATAACCCGTGAAGAAGCGGCAGTAATGGTTACGAGGGCGGCAAAACTTTGCGGAATGGATACAGAAATGGACAACCTTGCAACCCGTGATGTTTTGGCGCAGTTCTTTGACTATGTAAAAGCATCAAGTTGGGCACAAAGCTCACTTGCTTTTTGCTACAATGAAAAAATTCTTGATGACAGCGTTATGGATATAGAGCCAAAAGAATCCGTTACAAGAGCAGAAATAGCATCTATGCTTTACAATATGCTTTTGTCAGCAAATCTTCTGTAAGGAGGAATTAGATGAGAAAACATAAGAACAAAATAATAGCAGGTGTTATAATTGCAATCGTATTAGCGTTTGTCTTTTGGTATGGCGGTGATGCACCGGGACTTCGTGGATGGACACCCGAACCAAAAGAAACAGCTTCAGTAGTTCAAAATGATGAACCTACACAAGAAGAAATTGCAGAAGCAGAAAAAACTATCAGCGACATTCCGGTAAAGGAAGAAAACGAACCTGCTACAGAAGAAAATAAACCTCAAAAGCAAGACGGAACGCCTATGACTCCTGCAGAAAAGATTGCTATGGCAGAGAAAATCGCAGAAAGCACCCCATCCTCTGCTGAAATTAAACAAAGTAACGAAGAGTATTCCGAAGAACAAGGAATGGTTATAAACGAGGTTACGGGCAAAGACCAATATAGAACCGATCCCGTTCCTGAAGGAAAACCGATACCTATTGAGCCTGAAAATGCAGTAATTACAGATAAAGAGCTTACCTGCACCTTATCTGTCAGATGCGATACGATTTTACAAAACATCGCTTGGCTTGATAGTGAAAAGGCCTGCATTGTCCCTGGAGACGGTGTGATATTTGCAGAAAAGACCGTCACATTCTATGAGGGCGAAAGCGTGTTCAATGTGCTTGTTCGAGAAATGAAACGAAATAAAATACATATGGAATTTGAGAATACGCCCATATATAACAGTGCATATATCGAAGGCATAGCAAACCTTTATGAATTCGACTGTGGTGAGCTTTCAGGTTGGATGTATAAGGTCAATAATTGGTTCCCCAATTACGGTTGCTCACGTTATCAGCTTAAAGCAGGTGACAGAATTGAATGGGTATATACCTGCGATTTAGGAAACGATGTGGGTGGTCACTATTCTGCAAGGAACGGTAATTAAAATGAGCGAATTTAAAACATATCATCCGATTGTAAATTTCGTGTACTTCGTATTTGTAATCGGGTTCAGTTGCTTTTTCATGCATCCTGTGTGTTTATGTATTTCACTTGCGAGTGGTTTTACATATTCCGTGATGCTGAAGGGCAAAAAGCAGGTTAAAACAAACTTAATATATATGCTCCCGACGCTACTTATGATGGCACTTATAAACCCTGCCTTCAATCACGAGGGAGTTACCATTATAGAGTATCTGCCAAGCGGAAATCCGTTGACGCTTGAATCAATTATTTACGGACTTTGTGCTGCTATAATGATTGTAAGTGTTATCTGTCATTTTTCTTGCTACAATGAGGTGATGACAAGCGATAAGTTTATTTATCTCTTCGGTAAAATTATTCCGGCAATGTCACTTGTAATCTCAATGACACTTCGCTTTGTACCGAAGTTTTCAGCACAGCTTAAAGTGGTAACAAATGCTCAAAGATGTATGCGGCGTGATGTTTCAAATGGTAGCATTATAAAGCGTGCAAAAAATGGACTTAATATACTGTCAATCATGACAACGTGGTCTTTAGAGAATGCCATTGAAACTGCCGACAGTATGAAATCCCGTGGCTACGGAATACCCGGAAGAACTGCATTTTCTATATTTACATTCGACAAAAGAGACAGAAAAGCACTTATTTGCATTTTGCTTTTAGGAATATATACACTTGCAGGAAATTTCATAGGTGCAATAGATTTCAGATTCTTTCCATCTATGAAAATGGCGGAAGTTTCTGTATTTGGTATAAGCGTATTTGTGGCATATTTACTGCTTTGTATATGCCCTATAATAATTGAAATCCGGGAGGTGAGAAAATGGAAAGCTTTAAGATCGAAAATTTAAGTTTTAGTTATCCAAACAGATGTGATAAAGCACTTGAAGATATAAACTTCACAGTAAATCAAGGCGAATTTGTTCTGCTTTGCGGCAAGTCAGGATGCGGTAAAACTACGCTTTTAAGATTATTAAAATCAACGCTCGCACCACACGGTGAGATAAGCGGTAATATCTTTTTTAACGGCAAACCTCTTGCCGATTACGATACCAAAGAACAAGCATCAGGTGTTGGATTTGTAATGCAAAATCCTGATAATCAGATTGTTACCGATAAGGTGTGGCACGAGCTTGCATTCGGACTTGAAAGCCTTGGATATAAACAAACCGAAATCAGAACAAGAGTATCCGAAATGGCATCTTTCTTCGGCATACAGACTTGGTTTTACAAGAAAGTAACCGAACTTTCAGGCGGTCAAAAGCAACTGTTAAACCTTGCATCTGTTATGGCTATGCAACCGTCTGTGTTGATTCTCGACGAGCCTACAAGTCAGCTTGATCCGATAGCTGCAGGTGAATTTTTAAAAACTTTAGAAAAAATTAACCGTGAGCTTGGCACAACCGTTATTCTCACCGAGCATCGCTTGGAAGATGCATTTCCGTTAGCGGACAGAGTAATTGTTATGGATGAAGGCAAAATCATTGCAGACGAAGCACCTATCGAGGTTGGCAAAATTTTGAAAGCACAAAATCACGATATATATAAAGCACTTCCGACTCCTATGAGAGTTCACGGCGAAGTGAAAAATACTCTAAGTTGTCCCTTAACTGTCCGAGATGGCAGAACCTGGCTTGAAGAATATTCAAAGGGAAACACTTTGAATCCCACTCTTATTCCCTTA
>JAZNCG010000094.1:0-7158 GCA_045587405.1 Ructibacterium sp.
AGGGTTTTCTGGTGTCCAATTCCATCATCTCGGACCTGCTGCTGATTCAGGACAAGAGCACCCAGCTGGGTCGGTTTTGGTTCTGAAATTTCCCTGCTCCGGAATAAGGAAAAAGAGAGAGAAAAAGGCTTGGGGAAGTATAAAAATGTATTCCTCTCGCCCGAAGAAATAGTTGAACTTAAAAATTTATTTTTTGATTGGGACACTAAGGTGGAAAGGTTAAGCGAATATATGGAAATTTCAGGCAGAAAATATCAAAATCATTTTGCCGTTATATGCAAATGGGCAAAGGAAGACGATGCAAAAGTTGAAAAAGAGGATAACTCTAAGGAAAAATCTGCTAAAAAGGTGAACATTTGTAATTATCAGGACACCAACGAGATAGACTATGACAGTTTGGAAAGCCTGTTGCTAAGAAATGGCGATGTAGGATAAACCGCTATGGCAAGTGCCGACAACCACGAGGATATGCAATTTCGTATGGGGGGGCCATACCCTCGCCTACAATGGCACCCTATGGCACAGCAAATAGTGCTAAAATACATACCAAGCATAGAGATGTTCGTTTTCTCGTGCTAAAAATCGCATATGCGAAAAGGAGGAACTTATATGTTCAAATTTAATTCAAATCCGAGTAGGAAGCGCACACCGCTTCCAACCGACCCAAACAACAAGGAGCAGACAAGCAACGCGCCCCAAAGGGCAACTGCTCCCAACTTGGCAGCTTCTCAGGGGATGCCCGAGGGAAACCAGCCAAAGCCTTTAAACCAAGGCACAAACCCTGCTGTTGAGCAGAGAATTGACGAAATCGAAAGACAGCGTATAGCCTTTGCCAAGCTGAACCCCGATTTCGATATGAGAGCCGAGATGGAAAATCCGCAGTTTGTAAACTACATCTGGGGTAACGGCTTATCTGTTGAAGATGCCTTCTTCCTGGTTCACCGAGATGAGCTTTTGGAGGAAGCCGCAAACGAGGCTGTTGCAGAGTTGCAAAATCGTCAAAACCGTATTTCTGAAAACGGGGCGGCGAAAATCAGACCTGCTATGGCAAAGAAAAACCCCAAGGACCTTTCCGATAAGGAAATTGATGCTATAATCGAAAGAGTCCGAAACGGCGAAAAAATTTCATTCTAAGATAATTTAAAGGAGGATTTTATTTATGGATTACTTAAACACACAAACTACAACAACAAACAATACAGCAAATAACCTTACACCCGAGATGAAAACTTACTACGACAGAGCCTTGATACGCTTTGCATCACCAAAGCTTGTTCACGCTCAGTTCGGACAGCAGAAACCTATTCCCTCAGGAAGCGGTAAAACAATTGAGTTCAGGCGTTTCAGTCCTCTACCTAAGGCTATGTCGCCTTTGACAGAGGGCGTAACTCCAAAGGGCAACACCTTAAATGTTACAACCGTTGAATCTACAGTTGAACAGTATGGTGATTATGTTACAATGTCCGATATGCTTACACTCTCTGCAGTTGACAATGTTATAAGCGAAACTCAGAATGTTCTCGGCGACCAGGCAGGCAGAACTCTTGACACAGTTATCCGCGAAAAAATTAATGCGGGTACAAATGTTCAGTATGGTAACGGCAAGGCAGACAGAAACCTCTTGGTAGGCGGAGAAGCCGACTACGATGCCAACGATTACCTCTCTGTTGCCGCTGTTAAAAGAGCTGTTGCAACCTTGAAGCGCAACAATGCCGCGCCATTTAAAGACGGTTGCTATGTTGCAATTATTCATCCTGATGTTGCCAACGACCTTACAAACGACCCTGAGTGGAAGGCTGTTAAGCAGAATGTTGACCCTGAGGATTGGTACAAGGGTGCAATCGGTAAAATTCACGGAGTTGTTTTCGTAGAGTCTACCGAGGCTAAAATTTTCCGTGCCGACCCATTGAGAAACCCCTTAACTCTTACAAAGGGCGACCCTGAGGTTTTAACAGTTGCCTCTGTTTCAGGAAAGGTTATAACTTTGCGCGAAGAACTTTCTTCTGAGGATGCAACAGCATTAAATTCAAGAACAATTCAGATTAATGGCTTTGACTATTCTATATCCTCTGCCAAAGCAGGAGAGGCAGGAAATGCAACAATAACAGTTGCCGAAACTCTCGACGCAAGCGTTGGTGCAGATTCTATTATCTACCCTGCAGGAGCAGGCGCAGAGGGTAGAGATATTTATTCAACCTTGTTTATCGGTCAGAACGCATACGGCGTAACCTCAATCGCAGGTGGCGGTTTGCAGACAATCATTAAACAAAAGGGTAGCGCAGGAACAGGCGACCCATTAGACCAGAGAAGTACTGTCGGCTGGAAAGCCACTCAGACAGCTGAAATTTTGTCACCTGAGTTTATGGTTCGTGTAGAAACAACCTGTAGCTATTAATTAAGAAATTATAGGGCAAAGTGGGGATTAAATCGGATTTTTCGCCTGTGACTCAGAATTACGAACCTGTGTCCAACAACCCCAAAGACACACAAAAGCCTTCCTCTTAGAGGAAGCTGACCGAAGGAGAGTGGCAAAGTAATGCCAAACGGGATAACGCTCCATTCTCCTTCCTCCGCCCTTATAAGAAATATATCAAAGAAAGAGGAATACAAAATGTCTACAAAACAGAAAAAAGATAATTCAAAAAATATTGAGGAATTCTACAAGGAACTTGTGCCTGTTATGCTTATGAAGGACAACAGCAAATACAAGGAAGATGTTACTGTTACAGTAAACGGACTTAACTACCAAATCCAAAGAGGTGTGGCTGTTATGGTTCCCAGATGCGTTGCCCTTGTTTTAGAGAGAAGTCATAAGCAGGAGCTTAAGGCACAGTCCTATATTGAAAGCCTTAAGGAATAGGAGTGATTAAGGTGGAACTGATTAAGGTTGTTGAAAAGGCAGATAAGCTTTTTCCAAACCCCTACACTCTTGAAGAAAAAATTTCCTGGTGCGATGAGGTTTCCGCAGGTATTCGCCGTGAAATTAAAAAAATTTACGATATTATCGAAACCACTCTGCCCGTCTCGGGAGAGGTTATCCTTCCCGATGACATATCTTTTGAGGATATAGAGGTTGCCTACATAAACAACTCGCCTATAAGCAAGGTGGATTTTAGGAGCTTTATAGATAAAAAGGAGTATACCTCCCCCGGAAAGCTAAGACTTTCAATCCTTACCAAGCACAAGCCTACACGATTTATCACCATAAACGGAAACTTTGATGTTGGCGAAAACTTTATCAATATGGAAAATTCCCCCTTTTGTGTGGGGGACCTTATTGAATGGGTTGAAGACGATGGCACTGAGCCCAATTGGGAAAACGCCGCATCTTCATATGTGATAGACTATGTATATAACGAGCTTGTATTAGAAGCAGGGAGTTTTGAAGAGGAAACCTCTCTCCCTCTGACCATAAGACGGGTTATAACCGATACAACGGAGATTGAAGAACTGCCCTATGAGAGTATGTATGTTGAATATATTTTAGCAAAGATTGCCCTTTATCAACAGGACTATACAACCTATAACGCTCATATGACCCAGTATAATTTTCTCTATGACCAGTTGAAAAGAGATTATAAAAACCGAGAGCCCTTAAACAATTTAAGCTCGTTTCGTAATTATTTTTAAGGGAAAGAGAGGAGTAGATTTATGATTTTACCATATATTAAAGGAAACAATAACACCAAAATTCAGCTATTGGAATTTAAAGGCCTTGATATGCGGACTATGGCAGCCCCTAACACCTTATCCTGTTGCGAAAACATTTCTTCCCGAAGCTTTCCTGCCATAACACCCAGAATTTCTCGCCGAAGAGTAACAAATGACAGCGGAATTTCTGCCATAGTTGCTCCCCAATACGAGAACCAGCCCTTAACCAGCTTTACGGGGGTTAAAAACAATCATTTCTTCTATAAAGGTTCTCAAATCTCAACAACTCCCCTGTCATCGGGGGAAAAGGAAATAGTCGATTTTAACGGAAAGCTGTGCATATTCCCCGACAAGCTTTTCTATAACTACCTTCCCGACCCCGACACAGGTACGGTTAAAGGAATTTTAGAGCCTATGGAAAAAACTCTGGAGGTTACAAATCTTTCCTTCTACTCCTCTTGCGATGAAATGACGGGGGAATATTCTGCCTACATCAAAAGAACAAGTGGCGGTTTGAATGTTTTTAAAATAGGTGACACTCTTAGCATAAAGGGATGTTCTGTTGAGGAAAACAACACCCTTGAGATTGAAAATCAGCCAAACCACGAAACCGATAAGTATATTTCCTGCGGTGTAGTTGTAGGGATTTCCGATACCAAAATCGACCTTATTCTCTACAACAAAAAGGGGAAAAAGCTCCTTTTCACAAACACAACAGAATCCCAAAAGGTTACCTTAAAGGTTCGTATTCCTGATATGAACCATGTCTGCGTACATAACAACCGCCTCTGGGGAACAGGGGTGAGAGGAGATTATATTTACGCATCTAAGCTTGGGGATTGTATGAATTTCAGCTCATACAGAGGTCTTTTAGACGATAGCTGGTATTCTATGATAGGCACTCCTGGGCAATTTACGGGAATTTGCAGTTTTCGTGCATCTGTTGTCGCCTTTAAAAGAGAATGTATTCATCAGGTCTACGGGGACAGCGCCTCTAACTTCTCAATACCCAAACAAACCTTTGGAGGTTGTATTGACGGAAAAAGCATTGTGGAGCTTGGAGGTATGCTTTATTATCTGTCCTCTGAGGGATTTATGGCTTATGGTGGCGGAGAGCCTTACTTAATAAGTCCTCAGATTACCAAAAAATATATTTCCTGCGCCTCGGGAACAGATGGCAGATACTATGTAGCCTCTGCCACGGACACAATAGGGAACTGCGATGTTCTGACCTATGATAGCCAACACAATTTATGGTATAGAGAAGACAGCACGCCATTTGTTGGTTTTATCAATTACGCAGGCTCTCTCTATGGTGCCGAAAATCAAGGGGTCTGGGAATTTGACAGTGGCCAAGAGGACATACAATGGTCTGTTACCACTCAGCCTATGACCTATAATTCTATGGATTATAAGGGACTTAACTGTATCTGGGTTCGCTTTGATGCAGAGCCTGGGACCAATATCGAAATAAGCGTTTCTCACGACGAAAAACCCTTTAAGGTTTGCAAAAATATTACCTCGGCAATACCCTTGCGGTCTTATCGTGTCCCTGTGAGATTTGAAAACTGCAACAGCTTTAAGGTTAAAATTTCAGGAAGAGGAAAGGTTACAATTTTGGGTGTCGAGCTCGTCACTCACCAAGGAGGAAGAAATTATGAGTAATGAAACAAAACAGAAAACCTCTGTTAAAGCAGAGGTTCCCACTCTTCCCGATGGGAAAGTGGGGATAAGAGGTACTTTAAACAATATGGGCTTTGATAATGACAACATAGGCTATGATGCCTCAACAGGCTATGTAACCCTTAAAGGTAAGCCCTTTATGAAGCCCGACTATCTTGACGATAACGCAGGAATTTCCTACAGCACTAACGCAAATATACAAAAGAATTTGCAAAATTTCTATAGCAAAAGCTCCAATCCTATTGTAAGAGTAAGCGATGCCTACGCATCTCTCGGCGGAAAATATGGTTTAACAGCCGACTCGTTAAGCTATGGAAACGGAATGGTTTCTATCGGCGGAAAGCCCCTTGACATTCTCTACATAGACGATGATAATAAGGCGTGGGCATGGCAGAGCGATGTAGCCTCCGCCATAGATGACTATGTTGGCACTATCGGCATTGAATCGCCTATTGATTTGCACGACCAATATAACAAAAATTATCTCTCGGATATATGGGATTACGCCAAAAGTTTAAAGGATGCCAAAGATTTTTCCTATAACCCCGACAGCGACCCCGTATATTTGGCATATAAGGAAAAATACCTTGCCGAGGGCGAGCGAGCTACTATAGATGCAATAGCAAGCTATGGTGCATTAACGGGAGGTTACGGAAACTCTGCGGCAATAACAGCAGGAGCACAGGCTGCCCAATACTATGCAGGTCAGCTTGCAGGAAAAATCCCTGAGCTTGCCGAAGATGCCTATAACAGATATATCCAGAAGTATCAATCGGATATAAACTTAATGGATAAGATGTTTGAGATTTATAATACCTCATATGATAATGCATCTTATGCAAACCGACAGCAGTTAAACAACTCTACTAAAGCCGCAAGCTCTAATGTACAGAGAGATAACGATGCATACCAGCGACACAGACAGGAATGGTTAGATGCCTGGGATAGCTATTTAAATCAGCAAAAGTATGACCAGACCAACTTTGATATGGATTGGGACGAAAAGCTTAACGATGCTAAATATACGCAGATGGGTTACCAGACCGAAGGGCTGATTTTGGATAATCAACAAAAGGAAATCTATAGGACATACTATGAAAGATTGTTGCAAGCCGAGTTAGAAGGAAAAGAATTATCCAATAGCCAGAAACAGGGAAGATTGGCAATATTTGGCTACTAATTATTAGCCATAACAGCCCCTTTAGGCAAGGGAACCAACAAATCCCACCCAAAACATAAAAATGGGCTATGTCCTTCGACATAGCCCTGAATATATTACCTTATATCTTACAGTTCTGCAAAATATTTGATTGTTCTAACCATCTGACTTGTGTAGCTGTTCTCGTTATCATACCAAGAAACAACCTGAACCTCATAAAGGTCATCAGCGATTTTTGCAACCATTGTCTGTGTTGCATCGAACAATGAACCATAACGGATACCAATGATATCAGAAGAAACAATCTGGTCTTCGTTGTAACCAAATGAATCAGATGCAGCAGCCTTCATAGCAGCGTTGATACCATCAACAGTAACATCACTACCCTTAACAACAGCTGTTAAGATTGTTGTAGAACCTGTTGGAACAGGAACACGCTGTGCAGCACCGATAAGCTTACCATTAAGCTCAGGAATAACCAAACCGATAGCTTTAGCAGCACCTGTTGAGTTAGGAACGATGTTAACAGCACCGGCACGAGCTCTTCTTAAATCGCCTTTTCTGTGCGGACCGTCTAAAATCATCTGGTCGCCTGTGTAAGCATGGATAGTAGCCATGATACCGCTCTGGATAGGAGCATAATCGTTAAGAGCTTTAGCCATAGG
>JAZNCG010000095.1:0-2734 GCA_045587405.1 Ructibacterium sp.
ACACAGGTGCAGATGTTGCCCGCCGAATACTTGATATGAATGGTTTATACAATGTAAAGATTGAACGCGTAGCAGGGCATTTAACCGACCATTATGACCCTAGATCTAATGTTGTAAGACTTTCAGATTCTACCTACTCGGGACAATCTGTTGGAGCAATTGGTGTTGCGGCTCACGAGGTCGGCCATGCTGTTCAACACGCCACAAGCTATTCTCCTATTGTTGTCAGAAATAAAATTGTGCCTGTTGTAAATGTTTGCAACTGGCTTTCTATGCCAATTCTTCTTATTGGCTTGTTATTTGCAGGAACGAACTTTGTTCACTTAGGTATAATTCTTTTTTCTGCAACAGTTTTGTTTCAGCTTATAACTCTTCCTGTTGAATTTAACGCAAGCAATCGGGCTTTGACAACCTTGGAAAGCCAAGGATTGTTATACGAAGATGAGGTTAAAGGTGCAAGTAAGGTTTTGCGTGCTGCCGCTTTCACCTATGTTGCTGCAGCAATCAGCTCAATAATGAGTTTATTAAGGCTTATTTTGATATTTGGCGGCAGGAGAGATGATTAATTATGGCAAATGCAAGAGAGGCTGTCCTGAAAGGACTTTGCCGAATTGAAGAAAAAGGTGAATATTCTAACCGAGTTTTAACTGATATTTTAAGCAATCCTGATTTTTCTGCCCTTGACAGAGGTTTTATTACCGAATTGTTGATGGGAGTGGTTAGAAATCAACTAAGGCTCGATTATGTTATTCAAAAATTTTCTAAGCTTAAACTGAAAAAGCTTAGTGTTTCGGTGCATCAGCTTTTAAAGATTGGAATTTATCAAATACTGTTTATGGACAGCGTGCCAGACAGCGCAGCTTGTAATGAATCAGTTAAGCTTGCTAATAAATATGCAAACCAAGGCGCTCGTGGATATATAAACGGAGTTCTCAGGTCAGTTTCTCGTGGGAAAGAAAAAATTGAATACCCAAAAGACCCAATTGAAAATTTGAGTATACTATACTCCTATCCATTATGGCTTACAAAAAAAATAGTTTCTCAATATGGAATAGATGTTGCAGAAAGAATTATTAAAGACAGCCACGAAAAGCATCTTCCTACTATTCGGGTTAATCGCCTTAAAACAACGGTTGACGAATTAATCAAACTTTTAGATGTTGAAGGAATAAGCACTATTTCCTCCCAACAGCCTTGGTGTCTTAAAGTTACATCTCCCATAAATATAAGAAAATCTAAAGCCTATGCAGATGGGCTGTATTCTCTTCAAGGCATAAGTTCTATGATGGCAGTCGATGCTCTTGACCCTAAACCGAACGAAGTTATTTTTGACCTTTGCGCTGCTCCCGGAGGAAAAACAACACAAATAGGCGAAATCATTGGTTCAAAAGGTAAAATATATGCATTTGATATTCATAATCATAAAATAGATTTAATTAAAGCCGCGGCAAATCGTCTCGGAATTGATTGTATAGAGACATCTGTGGCTGACAGTTCTGTTTATAATGAAAATTTTAAGGAATTGGCGGACCGCATTTTAGTTGATGCGCCTTGCTCCGGAATAGGGATAATACACAAAAAACCAGACATAAAATGGAATCGCTTGGAAAATGATATTGAGGAGCTGTCAAATATACAGCTTAAAATACTCGAAAACTCTTCTAAGTACCTGAAATCTAATGGTGTATTACTTTATTCTACTTGTACCATTCTCAAAGAAGAAAACCAAGATATAGTAGCAAAGTTTTTAAAAAATAATAAAAATTTCAAGCTGATTTATGATAAACAAATTCAGACTTATGAAAATGGCGGAAATGGATTTTATATTGCAAAACTAATCCGTGAAAGCTAATGTAGGGAAGTTAAAATGAAGAAAAATTTAAGAGATTTTACATATGAAGAATTAGAACAACTAATAACTAAGGATTTTGCTATGCCTAAATTCAGGGCAAAGCAGATTTTCGAATGGCTTTATAAGGACATAAACGATTTTGAAGATATGAAAAACCTTCCAAAACCCCTAAGGGAGGACTTATCCGAAAAGTATTCCATAAAAAATCCAATTATTTTAGAAAAATACATTTCTTCTATTGACGAAACCCGTAGATATCTGTTACAATTAGAAGATGGAAATACAATCGAGTCGGTATTGATGAAATATCACCACGGCTACACGATTTGTATATCTTCTCAGGTAGGCTGTGCTATGGGTTGTGCCTTTTGTGCCTCAACTCGAGGTGGAAAGGTTCGCAGTCTATCCCCGGGAGAAATTATGGGACAAATTTTAACAGTTCAGCATGACTTGGGCGAAAGAATTTCAAATGTGGTTATGATGGGAATAGGCGAGCCCTTGGATAATTACGACAATGTGTTAGCTTTTTTAAGCAATATAAATCACCCCCAAGGTTTAGGCATTGGACATAGGCATATCTCTCTGTCCACTTGTGGGATGGTTGATAAAATTAAGGATTTAGCAGATAAAGAATTGCAAATAACTCTATCCATTTCTCTTCATGCAACCAATAACCAAAAGCGTTCCGAGATAATGCCAATAAATAAAAAATATCCTATTGAAGAACTTTTATCTGCTTGCAGATATTATATAAAAAAAACCAACAGACGAATTTCCTTTGAATATACTCTTATTTCCGGAGTCAATGATACTATCAAAGAAGCTAATGCCCTTCTCTCTCTTTTAAAGGGAATGTTATGTCATGTTAATTTAATTCCTGTA
>JAZNCG010000096.1:0-9455 GCA_045587405.1 Ructibacterium sp.
TTTTGTCTTCCTAAGACCGCTTGGCCTCCGACTTCTGCTCTACCAACTGAGCTACGCCAGCACATTACCTACACTTAAAATGGTCGGGGTTAAGGGATTTGAACCCCCGGCCCCTTGGTCCCAAACCAAGTGCGCTACCAAACTGCGCCACGCCCCGACGAACTATTCTATTATAATACCTATTTTGTGTTTTGTCAATACAAAATTTTAAAAAAATATAAAAAAAATTAAAAAAAACACTTGCAATTTAAAATAAATAGTGGTACAATATAAAAACTGATGTAATAAACTTAATGAGTTTATACATTTCCCTTGCCTTTTGTTATCTGGCAGGAGTTTTAAGATTGTTTGTTTGGAGGTGAAATTATGCCTAATATTAAATCAGCTAAAAAAAGAGTTAAGGTTATCCAGAAGAAGACTCTTCAAAATCAGATGATTAAGTCTCAGCTCAAAACTGCTATTAAAAAGTTTGAGGCCTCTCTTAAAGAGGGAAAGGCAGCTGCCTCTGAAGCTTACAACTTTGTGTTGAAGAAAACTGATCAAGCTGTTGCAAAGGGTATTCTTCATAAGAATACAGCTGCTCGCAGAAAAAGCCAGTATGCAGCAAAATTGAATAAACTTGCGTAAGGTGTTACGCAATAAAATTATATTTTCAAGGTTAAAATTTCTACTACTTGGTGGCATGCCACCTAATTTTGAAAATTAAAGTTAAGGCGTTTTCCAACATGTGTTGGTTGATCGCCTTTTTTCGCGCTTAATATCCGTAGCGTACTTAGATGATAATAAAGCAACGCAGGAGTTAATGTAGTTTGTCTAAGGAGTACAAAATAATTGTGTTGCAGTTATTCTGAAAATGTGTAACATAAATGTAATAATTATTTTTGTTTTTACTGTTGACTTTACCATACAACAAGATTATACTATATATACCTAGTCTTTTGAAAACCAATCACAAGATGTTGTATATTATTAAATATCGGGGAATCTGTTTAAATGGTGGATACTTTGATGTAAGCATTTATAAATTTGTTGTTTTATGGAGGGAAGGAAATGATTAAAACAATTGTAAAGAGAGATGGAAGAGAAGTTGATTTTGATGTTGAAAAAATTGCAAGTGCTATATATTGCGCGGCCGAGGCGATAGGAGGCAGAGATTATGATAAATCTTTAGAGCTTGCAAATCAGGTAATTGAGCACATAGAAAAGGAAGGAATTGAAAGACCTACAGTGGAACAAATTCAGGATGCTGTTGAGTATGTTTTGATTGAATCGGGCCACAGTAGAACTGCAAAAGAGTTTATTCTTTATCGTTCTCAGCGAACAAGGGTTCGTGAAATGAATACCAAGCTTATGAAGGTTTATGAAGACTTGACATTTAAATCTGCAAGCGAAAACGATGTTAAAAGAGAAAATGCCAACATAGATGGTGATACAGCTATGGGAACTATGCTTAAGTATGGTTCTGAGGGCGCAAAGCAGTTTTATGATATGTTTATATTAGACTCTAAGCATTCCGAAGCTCATAGAAGTGGGGATATTCACATTCATGATTTGGACTTTTTGACACTGACAACAACTTGCTGTCAAATTGACTTAAAAGCTCTCTTTGAGGGTGGTTTTTCAACAGGACACGGTTTTTTGCGTGAACCAAATGATATTGCAAGCTATTCAGCTCTTGCTTGTATTGCAATTCAGTCTAACCAAAATGACCAGCACGGTGGGCAGAGCGTACCAAACTTTGATTATAGTATGGCTCCGGGTGTGGCAAAAACATATAAAAAGCGTTTTATAGAGAATTTAGGTAGAGCATTGGAACTTGAATGCGATGTTGAAGATGCAAAAGTTGTTGCTAAAGAAATAATTGACTCCATTGAAGAAGAAGTTGGAATTATACCGGCTCTTTCAAATGGCGAAGAGTACGAGAATGTTCTGTTTGATAAGATTGTTGATTATACTGATGATGAAAAGTTTGCAAAGAAGATTTGTAAGTTCGTCACAAAGGCTGCAACCAGAGAAACCGATAGAGCGACATATCAGGCTATGGAGGCTTTGGTTCACAACCTTAACACAATGCATTCCCGTGCCGGTGCCCAGATTCCTTTTAGTTCATTAAACTATGGAACCGATATAACTCCGGAAGGAAGATTGGTTATAAAGAATGTTTTGCTTGCAACCGAGGCGGGTCTTGGAAATGGTGAAACACCTATATTTCCTATACATATTTTTAAGGTTAAAGAGGGTATAAATTATAATCCTGAAGATCCGAACTACGATTTATTTAAGTTAGCTTGCAAAGTTTCGGCAAAAAGACTTTTTCCTAACTTCAGTTTCTTGGATGCACCATATAACTTGCAGTATTATAAAGAGGGTCATCCTGAAACAGAAGCTGCATATATGGGTTGCAGAACTCGTGTTGTAGCAAATGTATATGACAAAAACCGTGAAATTGTAAATGGTAGAGGTAATCTTAGCTTTACTTCAATAAATCTTCCGAGAATTGCTATAAAAGCTCATCAGAATGTTGATATATTCTTTGAGGATTTAGGCAGAAAGTTGGATTTGGTTATTGAACAATTGTTGGCAAGATTTAAGATTCAATGTTCAAAAAAGGTTAGAAATTATCCATTCTTGATGGGTCAGGGAATATGGTTGGATTCCGAAAATTTAGGTCCTGATGATTCTGTTGAGGAGGTTTTGAAACATGGTACTTTGACGGCAGGATTTATTGGTTTGGCTGAGTGTTTGAAGTGTCTTACAGGTCAGCATCATGGCGAATCTAAGACAGCCCAGAATTTAGGACTTGAAATTATTGGTTTTATGCGTCAACGCATGGACCAAGCATCAGAAAAATATGGATTAAACTTCTCCTTGATTGCAACTCCTGCGGAGGGATTATCCGGAAGATTTGTTAAGCTGGACAGAGAAAAATATGGTGTAATTCCGGGAGTTACTGATAGGGATTATTATACAAATTCATTCCATATTCCGGTATATTATAGTATTAGTGCTTTTGATAAAATTACACTTGAAGCTCCCTATCATGCTTTAACAAATGGTGGACACATTACTTATGTTGAGCTTGACGGCGACCCAACAACAAACTTAGAAGCTTTTGAAAAGGTAGTTCGTTGTATGAAGGAGCAAGGGGTTGGATACGGAAGTGTTAATCACCCCGTAGACAGAGATCCGATTTGTGGATATACAGGAATTATTGGTGATGTTTGTCCTAAATGCGGAAGAAGCGCTGATGAGCATGGTGTCCAGGGTTTTGAGAGAATAAGGCGTATAACAGGTTATCTTGTTGGTACTCTCGATCGCTTTAACAATGGCAAAAAAGCCGAAGAGGCAGACAGGGTTAAGCATATGAAGGTGGAGACGGAAGAATAAGTCAAAACAGAGGGTAGGAGATTTAGCTTCCTACCCTTTTTGAGAATTAATGGAGGTATGCCAATGAAGGTCTTGTCAATTGGAAACAGTTTTTCTCAGGATGCGCAACGATATCTTAACAGGATTGCTGTAAAAAATAATAAGAGTATAAAATGTGTTAATCTTTATATAGGCGGATGCTCGTTAAAAAATCATTATTATAATATATTAGATGATGCAAAGGCGTATAATCTTGAATTTAATGGATGTGATACGGGTTTTAGAGTTAGTATTAAAGAGGCTTTGCAAAGCGATGACTGGGATTTTATAACTATCCAACAAGCAAGTAAGGTTAGCTTTGATTTTGAAAAATATTATACTCCATATATTGAAAAGTTAGCGGAATATATTCGTGTGTATGCACCAAAGTCTAAAATTATTATTCACCAGACATGGCCATATAAGGATGGAAGCGAACTACTTAATAGTGTTGGCTTTTTGTCTACGGAAGAAATGTTTAAAAAAGTTCAGCTAAGTTACAGAAAAGCTGCTGAGGTTATTTCTGCAGATGGAATTATTCCTTCAGGGGCGGCTATGTTTGGGGCGTATAAAAAGGATAGAGATATTGTTCACAGAGATACATTTCATGCGAGTTTGGGTTTTGGCAGATATATGATAGGTCTTTTGTGGTTTTTATGTATTTTCGGTAAAGGAACCCAAATTAGGCATTTAGATTATTTTGATATGCCTATGAGCAAAGAGGAAATGGAATTTGCAGAAAAAATTGCGAGAAATTATGCAGTTGAGTTGTAAGTTTGACTTAACGAAATGAGGTAGAAAAATGAGATTGGGACTTGATGTGGGTTCAACAACAGTTAAACTTGTTTTGCTTGATGATAAAGACAAGATTATATATAAAAGATATGAACGCCATATGTCGAATGTTTTTGAAAAAGTTGAAGAGATGCTTAAGGAATTTTCCAAAGAATATAATGGGAAATTTAAATTAATGATTACCGGGTCAGGCGGTCTATCCTTATCAAAGCTTATGAATGTTCCTTTTGAACAAGAGGTTATTACTTGTTCAAAAGCTGTTGAAACATTAATCCCTCAAACTGATGTTGTTATAGAGCTTGGTGGTGAAGATGCAAAAATAACTTTTTATGATGAAGCAATAGAGCAGAGAATGAATGGAACTTGTGCAGGTGGCACAGGTGCTTTTATCGACCAAATGGCGTTGTTGCTTAATACGGATGCAAATGGTATTAATGAACTTGCGAAGAATTATAAAATGATATATTCTATTGCTGCCCGTTGCGGTGTTTTTGCTAAGACAGACATACAGCCATTGATTAACGAGGGAGCGGCAAAAGAGGACTTAGCAGTATCTGTTTTTCAGGCTGTTGTTAATCAAACCATAAGTGGACTTGCTTGCGGAAGAACAATAAAAGGAAATGTAGCTTTTTTAGGTGGACCTTTGTCATTTATGTCTGAATTGCGTAAAAGATTCGCCGAAACCTTAGATTTAAAGGATAACCAAATAATTTTTCCTGAGGATGCAGAGTATTATGTTGCTATTGGTGCTGCATATTTGGCAGAAAAGAACGCAGAGAATGAATTGGGAACATTATTAAAACGCCTTGAAAATGCAGATAAATTTGAGGGCGAAGCAAAACATTTGCCACCATTGTTCAAAAATGAGATTGAATATAATAATTTCAAAAAAAGGCAAGATAATTATAAGGTTAATAAAAAAACATTGGAAAAAGCAAAAGGTGTAGCATTTTTAGGAATTGATGCGGGCTCTACTACAACAAAAGCTGCTTTAATAGATAAAGATGGTGCGTTATTATATACATATTATAGCGGAAATGAAGGTAGTCCTTTAGATACTGCAAAAACAATGCTTAATGATTTATATGGAAAGATGCCTTCGGATTTAGAAATCGGGTATACAGTTACAACGGGTTATGGTGAGAACTTGCTTAAAACAGCTTTCCATGCAGATTATGGCGAAATAGAAACTGTTGCCCATTATACAGCTGCAAAAGCTTTTTTACCTGATGTTGACTTTATACTTGTCATTGGCGGTCAGGATATGAAATGTATCAGGATTAAAGATGGTGCAATAAATAGTATTATGTTAAATGAAGCGTGTTCCTCAGGCTGTGGTTCTTTTCTTGAAACTTATGCAAAATCAGTTAATATGACAGTAGAAGAGTTTGCAGATGCGGCTATAAAAGCTGAAAAACCTGTGGATTTAGGAACAAGATGCACTGTTTTTATGAATTCAATGGTAAAACAAGCCCAAAAAGAAGGTGCGACTATCGGAGATATATCAGCGGGGTTATGTCATTCGATAATAAGAAATGCTTTGTATAAGGTCATGAAATTTAAGGATAGCTCTGAGGCAGGAGATAATATTGTAGTCCAGGGCGGAACTTTTTTAAATGATGGTGTTTTAAGGAGTATAGAAAATATACTTGGGAAAGAGGTTGTTCGACCTGATATTGCAGGAGCGATGGGGGCTTATGGCGCGGCGTTAATTGGCTTATACAGATGGAATAATTTCGGGAAAAATATTAGAACACAGCTTTTGGAAAAAGAACAAATCGATGCATTTTCGGTTGAAACAAGCTATTCTCGCTGTATGGGATGTTCGAATAATTGCAGATTAACTATAAGTAAATTTGGTGATGGAGGAAGATTTATAACGGGAAATCGTTGCGAAAAAGGCGCAGGCGGAGAAGATAAAGCGTCTGTAAAATATAATCTTTTTGAGTATAAATATAAGAGGTTATTTGATTATTATGAGCCGATTTCGGAAGAACAATGCCGAGGAATCATTGGTATTCCAAGGGCGTTAAATATGTATGAAAACTATCCCTTCTGGTTTAGCTTTTTTACCGAGCTGGGTTTCAGGGTTGTATTGTCGCCTGCATCTACAAAGGAAATTTATGCTAAGGGAATGGATACTATTTCCTCAGATACAGTGTGTTACCCTGCAAAACTTATACACGGACATATTCGTGCATTGATAGATATGGGTGTAAAGTACATATTCTATCCCTCAATCAATTATGAGAGAATTGAAGATGAAAATGCGGATAATCATTACAACTGTCCTGTAGTTGCTATGTATCCTGAAGTGGTTGCGGGGAATATGACAGATAGTTTTAATGAAAATAATGTTATATTCATACATCCGTTTTTGCCATATGATGATGATAAAAGGTTGGCAGAGCGATTATATGAAGAACTGGGTGTATTGGAACTTAATAAAAATGAGATAAAGAAAGCTGTGCTTGTTGCCCGCAAGGAAGATGCGAATTTTAAGGGCGACATAATTAAAGAAGCGGATAGAATTATAGAACATATAGAAAAAGAAGGCGGTCATGGGATTGTATTGGCAGGTAGGCCATACCATCTTGACCCCGAAATAAATCATGGTATAGATTTACAACTTTCATCATTTGGATTTGCCGTGTTGACAGAAGGTTCTGTTGCGCACAGAAGTAAAATGAAAAGACCTATAAGAGTTTTGGATCAGTGGACATATCATTCAAGGTTATATAAAGCGGCGGAGTTTTGTGCGCAAAGAGATGATATTGATTTAATACAGCTCAATTCATTTGGTTGCGGACTTGACGCGGTAACTACTGATCAGGTTGAAGAGATATTAAGTGCAGGAAACAAGTTATATACGGTTTTGAAAATAGATGAGGGTTCAAATCTTGGCGCAGCAAAAATTCGTATTCGTTCTTTGATGGCGGCAATAGAAGAGCGTAGAGGTGCAGAAATTTTTCATAAAAACATAGAAAAAGGTTATGAGAGAGTGGTTTATACAAAAAAAATGCGGGAGGAATATACATTAATTGTTCCTCAAATGGCACCTAAGCAGTTTGACTTATTGGAAACGGCAATGCGTAATGCGGGGTATAATGCTGTTGTACTTCCATCAGTTGATAAAAAGGCAGTTGAGATTGGACTTAAGTATGTTAATAACGATGCTTGTTATCCGACAATTGTTACGATCGGACAGATTTTAAGTGCGATTTTATCAGGAAAATTCGATCTTGATAAAACTGCAATATTGATGACACAAACAGGTGGTGGATGTCGCGCAAGTAACTATATTGCAATATTAAGACGGGCGCTGAATAAAATGAATTTAGGACATATTCCTGTAGTTTCATTGAGTTATCTGGGAATTGAAAAAAATCCGGGGCTGAAGTTTACTCCTAAATTTTTACTTGGTATTGTATATTCGGTTTTATATGGAGATTTATTTATGCGACTTACAAACAGAACAAGACCATATGAGGTAACTCCAGGTAGCGTTGAGCGTATGTATATGCATTGGAATGAGATTGTAAAAAATAGTTTGAGCGATATGCGTTTTTCGGTTTTTAAGAAAAATATACGAGAAATTATCAAAGATTTTGATAATATTCCGTTGATATATGGACTTAAAAAACCGAGAGTTGGTGTTGTGGGAGAAATTTTAGTAAAGTATCACCCAAATGCCAACAATGACATTGTAGGAATAATTGAAAAAGAGGGTGGGGAAGCGGTTGTGCCCGATGTGATGGATTTCTTTATGTATTGCTTGAAAAATGCTGATTTTTTACACGATAAGCTGTCAGGCTCATGGATTCGTAAAAAAGTTTCACGAATAGGAATAAATACGATTAATTATTTCAGGAATCCCATAATTAAGGCACTTAAGGAAAGTAAAAGGTTTGATGCACCAAAGCATATAGATGAAATTGCAGAGGCTGCAGAAAGAGTAACATCTCTTGGAACACAATGTGGTGAGGGGTGGATTTTAACAGGCGAAATGATAGAAATGATAGATAGTGGCGTAGAAAATATTGCCTGCCTGCAACCATTTGCCTGTCTACCAAATCACATTGTCGGAAAAGGAATGATTAAGCCTTTGCGCAAATATAATTCTAAAGCTAATATTGTTGCAATTGATTATGACCCGGGAGCCAGTCAGGTAAATCAATTAAACAGGATTAAATTGATGATGGCAACGGCACATAAAAATCTTGAGGAGAGAATTTATAAAAAATGCTCTGCCAAAATGGAAGAGCTTAAAAATAGTTAAAGGAGTTGTTAATATGTCAAATATTTGGCACGATATTTCCCCAAAAAGAGTTAATTCAGAAGATTTTATATGCGTTATTGAAATTTCTAAAGGGAGCAAGAAAAAGTATGAGTTGGATAAGGAAACCGGTTTCCTGATGCTTGACAGAATCTTATATACATCAACCCATTATCCTGCAAATTATGGATTTATTCCTCGTACATACGGAGACGATAATGATCCATTGGATGTGTTGTTGGTATGTTCTGAAAAGATTGAGCCTATGACTTTGGTAAGAGCATATCCTATTGGTGTTATCACGATGGTTGATAATGGAAGAAATGATGAAAAAATTATAGCAATTCCTTATAACGATCCTACATACAATATGTTCAAGGATATAAATGAACTTCCAAAACATGTATTTGATGAGATGTGCCATTTCTTCTCGGTATATAAAACATTGGAGAATATGGAAACTGCCGTAACTGAGGTTTGCGGGAGAGATGAATCTATTAAAATTATAAATAATGCCATAGACAATTATGTAGAGAAATTCTGCAAGTAATAGCAACAAGTTTATAAAGATTATAAACTTGGAAATGATACAAAAAAGGCTTGACACTAGAGGAAGGTTATTTTATAATTGTATTAGTTGTTATTGCTATGTTTTTACAGAATAACAAAAAGTAAAAAGGAGAAAATTCAAAATGGACGAACAAAAAAGAAAGGCGCTTGAAAGCGTCTTTGGTAACATAGAAAAACAGTATGGTTCAGGTGCGGTTATGCGCTTAGGCGAAAAGCCTGTTGAAAATGTTGAAGCCATTCCCACTGGGTCTTTGTCATTGGATATGGCGTTGGGAATAGGTGGTGTTCCGAGAGGTCGTATTGTAGAAATATATGGTCCTGAGTCATCGGGTAAAACTACTGTTGCTCTGCATATAGTTGCAGAAGCTCAGAAAATGGGTGGAGAGGCGGCATTTATTGATGCAGAACA
>JAZNCG010000097.1:0-5860 GCA_045587405.1 Ructibacterium sp.
TATACCTAAAATTATTATATCACAGTACAAAATCCTTGTCAATAAAAGCTAAAAAACGGTTAAAGTCTTTTCCATAAGAAGAAACTGCCACAAAGCCACCGAAAAATGTAAAATGCATAATGTCTATTGTGTACTTTATAAGTGTTTATTTTCAACCTCATACACAACAAGCAATCCCCCTTCCTTTAGGCAAGGAAAGCTTTTTTATTCGTTATTTTTCAATATCCTTCATATAAAGGACGCACGGTTTAGATGCAGAGTTTTAAACTTATCATTTAATCAAAAATTCTTTTATATAGTGCTTCGAGCTTAGCTGCAATTCGTTTCTGAGTTTATCGCATCCCAGCACTTCGACAAGAGTTTCTTTGTTTGAAAACAGGCTTGTCCCAAGTCCAAGCCGCTCGCCCTTAATTTCGCATCCCATAGCGGCCAGTGTTGTTGGGAAAAGGTCAAAGCTTGTAAAGGTTCTATTTTTATACTTTTCCCCTTCTACAGATGAGTTTATAAAACAGTTATATACCGTTCTGTCATAATCCTCCGAAACATTACGGCTTATATACTGATTATCCATCGTTAAATGATCTCCGCAAATCACAATGGTTGTATCATCATAAAAACTTTGCCTTTGTATCCAGCTTATAAAATTTGCGACCTGACGACTTGAGCATGAAATCACATTTTCATATTTCTCCTCATATTTATCGTCGCACAGCTTGCAAACATACCCATCTACAAAGTGAGTATCTACCGTAAGCAGGGTAAATGCAAAAGGTTTATCTCCGTCGGCAAGCTCTTCTATCTTGTCCTTAGCAAAATCAAAAAGATAAAAATCCTCCATGCCCCACCAAACATAATAATCTTCTGGAACAACACCCTCTTCTCTGGCTGTAAAAATGTCATATATGTCATCGGTTTTATGCTTGCTATAATATATATCTCTATTAGCAAAAGAAGATTCAGAGCCCACCATAAGAGCCTGCCTATAGCCATTTTTGTTTAAAATATCAGATAGGGTTGTTACGCCGGGCAGAAACTCATCCTCTCCATATTTATTGTTTTCAAGTGCCCCTGCAGAACCTTTTAGCGGAATCCCTGCAGTCTGTGATACCATGCCGGCAACGGTCCATTCACTCCCATTAAGGGCATAAAAACCGCCTATTCCATCATTATGCGAAAAGTTAATATTATCCTCTGCGAACTTTGTAAGTTCAGGGATGATGTTTTCGTCAAGCGCTCCACCATCTTCTTTTGACATATAGGTCGTCTCCATGGACTCTAAAAAAATATAAATCAAATTCTTTTTTTGTTCAGGAAATTTTATAATGTCATCGTCGGGACAAACATAATATTCCTCATAAATTTTTGTTTGAAACATCAGCTTATAAGCATATTCAAAAAAATCAACCTTTGCTCCGGCAAGCGCGAAAAATACCAGTGTAAGTATCAAGGAAAGTGCGATTCTGTGCCATTGTTTTACCTTTGAAAACCATTTGTTTTTTAATTTAAAAAAGAACAAAAGAAAAATTGATACTCCGCTGTACAAAACGGTCGGCAAAACGCTTCCCTCAAAAAAGCTTATCAAAAGCTCGTTGCTTACGCCATTCGTATTTGAAAGCAAGGTAAACAAAACGGAATCAAAACCCATATCTCCATAATTTTTCAGGTACCACAGCGCAGAAAAAAACAACAAAAATCCAAAAATAACCAAGGCGGAACATACCATCGTACTCAAGATATGCCAATGATTTATTCTCTTTTCACCAACTGCTTTTTCTTTAATTGTATTATGTAATTCTACTTTTACTTCTGGCATTTTCGTTCTCCGTTCGAATATTTTTTTAATTAACCTGCAAAGCCACTTTTTATACAATTGATATATAAGAGATGTACGGTTTATATGCAACCTTATTAGCTAAATTATTCCGTTTTACTCCATATCATCTATTTTTACTACCTCATCAATCAACTGTCATTGGCAGTTTTGTTGTCATAAATTGGAAAACTATGAATTGCCTTTGATGTGCGAAGTGTAATTCATGAAATCCCAAGATTTCAATTCATTGAGTTTAAGATTTTATCATCTTATTTTGTAAGGCTTGTTGCACCTGAATCAAAACAATCACCGGAATCCCAAACTGGCTCTGCTCCCCGCACTTGTCTATTTAAGAATCCAAATCCCGGGCCGGCCAAAAAGTTATGTCCACCTTCAAACAGCGTCAAGCGCACCTTGCCTGATACGCGTCTGAACAAAACTTTATAGGTACCATATTCTAAGTCCACACCCTCAAAACGCAAATGTTCCGGAATTTCCTCGCGCTCTACTATATAAGCAATATCTTCCTCCGAAATGCGGTCCTTCGGCTCTGCGACCGTATTAAACGCATAAATGCTATGTGACACAAGAACACTGTTGCCTGCATGACCATCATGGATTCCGGCACTAATATCCAAAATCACTTTATCCTTTGCATTGGATAGCCATGTAAGAGGCGAACGATGTTTTGCCTGTTTCATCGCTTCAGGGTCAGAAAGCGGGTCACCACCGCACGCAGATGCAATATCCTTATCATATTTTTCTATCGGATTTGTAAGATTCTGTTCATACCATGCTACAAGGTCTGAAATAGGACACCAAGAAGAAATAGCAGAAAACAAGTCCGGTCTTCTGCCCGCCATCAAAAGACTGGCATGCCCACCGCCGGAACCACCAATAAGAAAAATTCTATCGTTATCCACTGCATAATTTTCCTGCATATACGAAACTGCACATTCCAAATCAGACACGACCAAGTCAGAGCCACACGCCTCCGGTAGCCAGTTCGGACCACGATATGACGGAAAAATCATATGCCAATTCAACTCTTTACAACGCGTTAAATAATGTTCATGATTGGCTTCAAGACCATAACTCCAAGTATGAAGACACACTACCAACGGTCTTTTCTCATTCCCCTTTGCCGCGTAAATATATGCGGGGCTGCATAGAATTATCCAAACTCGATAAATAAGTAATCTGTTTTGATTCTGTTTTACACATAAAAAAATCTCCTTGTATATAATTTGATAATAACCTTCTGTTTTATTTTATCATAATAAATATGATTTGGGAAGTGTTTTTTGCCATTTTTCTTATTTTTTTGCCATCTATTATTTTACACTAAAATAAAAGTATGCTTAAAAACAATTTTTGCTTTTAAGCATACCTGATTTATTTATTATGTGCAATATACTCTTCTGCATAATGAGCCGCAATTGCCCCATCTGCTGCCGCAGTAACTACCTGTCTAATTTCTTTGCATCTTACATCTCCTGCTGCAAACACTCCGCGGATATTGGTTTTTGTGGATTCATCGGCAACAATATATCCTTTTTCATCTAACTCCAGTTGTCCTTTGAACATTTCGGTTTCAGGCGTCCTCCCGATGCTGACAAAAATTCCATCAACCGCAATTTTTGTTTTTTCCCCGCTTTTTACATTTTCTATTTCAATACCTGAGATTTTTTCATCTCCCAAAAGCTCACTAACTCTACTGTCCCAAAGAAATTCAATATTTTCCGCTTTTATTAATGGTTCGTGATAAATTTTTGTAGCACGCAAGGTATCCCGACGATGAATCAATATAACTTTTTTGCAAATTCTGGATAAAATCATAGCATCTGCCGCCGCAGAATTACCTCCACCCACAATTGCAACTACCTTATCCTTATAGAACATTCCATCACAGGCCGCACAGTATCCAAGACCCTTTCCTATAAAACTCTCTTCTCTATCTATGCCAAGATGTTTATGTCCCGCTCCTGTTGCTATTATCACAGTTTTCCCAAAAAACTCTCCATCTGTAGTTATGATTTTTTTAATATCATCTTCTAAATCTACAGAAACAACCTCTGCAAATATGCTTTCTGCACCAAAACGCTCCGCACCAGCTTTCATCTTTTCACCAAGTATAAATCCGTCTATGCCCTCATCAAATCCGGGGTAATTATCAATTTGCGTAGTTTGGGTCATCTGTCCGCCCGGGTATATTTTCTCTACTACTAAAGTATCAAGCCCTGCTCTGGTTGAATAAAGAGCTGCAGTATACCCCCCCGGACCTCCGCCAATGATAATAGCATCATAAATATGCTTGTCCATAATTTATACCTCTTTTTCTAAAAAATTTATTTAAGCATAGCAAGAATTTGTTGCTTAGGCTTTGCTCCCATAGATTGATTTACAACCTTTCCATCTTTGAATACCATCAAAGTCGGGATACTCATAACCTGAAACTGAGCCGCAAGCTCCCCTTGTTCATCTACATTGATTTTTACCACCTTTATGTCCGAGCGTTCCTCTGCAATCTCTTCCACAATAGGCACAACCATACGACACGGACCGCACCATGGTGCCCAAAAATCTACAAGAACAGGCTTGTCCGAATTTAATACTTCCTCGTTAAAATTTTCTAAAGTTACATTTATAGCTGACATTTTATTTCCTCCTTTTCTTTTTTATATCTTTATTATATCCATATTTCAAATTCAATTCTGTGACTCTGTCACATTGACTTAAAATTTTATTTATATGTCAAATTTGCTTCTAAATAGGTTATTTTCGACAACTCAGCGAAATAAGGTTATCCTTTTATTCTTAAATGCTCAGCGTTCTGTCCTTCACTATGTCCCAAAAACCGCAGTTTCAACAAATTCATATCCCAATGCCGAAACTTCTTTCAAAGCCTTTTCATAATTTTCATCTACCATATCTCTTACGCTATAAAGTTGCAATCCGTAATTCATCGTTATCTCTCTTTTTATTAATAAACAATTTAAAATCCAAGGATAACCTTTGCCAATGTCATCATAATCGGCATTGTTACTGCCGCTAATATGGATGTTATAGCAACTGTACCCGATGCATATTTATAGTCTTTATCAGTAATATTTGCCATCATAGATATTGCTATTGCCGCAGGAGTTACGGAACAAATTGTCGCAATAGCTTTCATATCCATAGATATTGGCATAAAATATAACACAGCAATCATAATTAAAGGAGTCGCTATAAGCTTAACAAAGCTCACCACATATATCTCCATATTTTTAAGACCTTGGCTGAGATTGGTCTGTGCCAAAAATCCACCCAAAACTATCATCGCCATTGGGGTATTTAAATCAGCAATAACCGAAACCGTCTGGTATATCGGTTGCGGCAATTTCCAAGGAGATACAAAAAGCAAAATTCCCAACACGACACCTATCATCCCAGGAGTTAAAATAGCTTTTTTAAGATTAAATTCCATATCGTCTTTCAGAGTTTTAATTCCGTATGTCCAAAGTAAAATATTGAAAATTGCAATATTGGTTGAACCTAAGAAAACCCCTTCCTCTCCTACCAAAGCAAGGAAAAGCGGTATCGCCATAAATCCATTATTTCCAAAAACAACAACTGTTCTGTTTTCACGACAATGAATTTTTTCCTTTTTCTTATATACAATAGCTGCAATTATAATTTGAATCACATAAGACAAAATTGTTACTCCAAGCATAACACTCCATCTCTTAAAGTCTACTAACGAAAACTCCCTTTGGAAGGCCGAAATAATCACCATAGGAGTTACAAATTTAAGCAACAATTGTGACATATCCGAAACACCTTTTTCGGTTATAATCTTCTTTTTATATGCAATATATCCTATAATAACCATCAATGTCATGCTTAGAATTTGCATATCAACTTTTAAAAAATAATCTAACATCAAAACAATTCTCTCCCGTAAATAAGGCTGTCTTTCCTATGGCAAGACAGCCTTATATTTAATAACTATTTTGCATATTCAATGGCACGAAGCTCACGAATAACATTGACCTTGATCTGGCC
>JAZNCG010000098.1:0-7218 GCA_045587405.1 Ructibacterium sp.
TATGTTGTGTCTTGGATATTTAGCAGATGCATCGTATAATCCGTTTTTGTATTTTAGATTTTAGGTGAAGAGTATGAAGAAATCATTTGTATTTAATATTACTTTAATAAGTATATTTTTTGTTATAGTGTTACTCAATCTCTTTACGCCAAAGAGAGAATATTCGTATTTGGAAAATAGATATTTAAGTGAAAAGCCTGAACTTTCCTTTGAAAAAATTGTTAATCATTCATTTATGGACGATGTTGATAAATATATTAATGACCAGTTTGTTTTTAGAGATTTTTGGGTTAAACTTAAGGTGAATACAGAGAGCCTGCTGGGTAAGAAGGAAAATAATGGGGTTTATTTTTGCAAAGATGATTACCTGATTGAAAAAC
The DNA here is from genome assembly GCA_045587405.1 of Ructibacterium sp. Taxonomy (GTDB): domain Bacteria; phylum Bacillota; class Clostridia; order Monoglobales; family Monoglobaceae; genus Ructibacterium. Next base: position 381 of record JAZNCG010000098.1, read on the forward strand.
CTATGGAACTTGCTGAAGAACTTTTAAATCAAAATATTACTTCGATAACGAATATAGCCGAAATAGGCAGATTTAATGTGTCGGTTTGTATTGTGCCATCGGCTTATGAGGTGTTGGCGGACAGATTGCCAAGAGGAGCTTATAAACGGACAGATGCTAAAATCCGAGAAATAATGGATGAGATGCTAAAAGATACATCTGTAAAAAATATAAATCCAACGGAGCTGTTAAAAGAGAATAAGGACAAATATATATACTACAGAACAGACCATCACCAAACTTCGGAAGGTAGTTATCTGTTATACACCGCCTTGGGTGATGCTTTAGGGTACACACCTACAGATATAGATGCGTTTACCAAACATGATGTGACAAATGAGTTTTATGGGACCACCTATTCAAAAGCGTTGATTAGTGTTAAAGGAGATACAATAACCGAATATAAAAATGAACGCCAAGAAAATGTGAAAGTATTTTTCCCTAAGGAAAACAAAGAAAGTGAAACGATATTTTTTGGAGACCATCTTGGGAAAAAGGATAAATATTCGTATTTTTTAGATGGAAACCATGGTATAACTGTTGCTAAATACAATGGCGGCGGAGATAGAAAGATTGCTCTTTTTAAAGATTCGTATGCACATAGTTTAACTCCGTTTTTAATGGAAAATTTTGATGAGGTTCATCTTATTGATACAAGATATTATCAGGAAGACCCTATGAAGTATCTGGCGGAAAATAGCATAAAGAATATATTGTTTCTATATGGGGCATCTACATTTACAACAGATACTACAATTAAAAGTATTGGCGAATATGCTAAAACATCGCCTTATGCAAATTTTGGATTAGTTAAAGAATGTGAACCTGTTGAGGATTCGTATTTTAATGATGCAGCATTTTTAGGAGATTCACTTACGGTTGGTTTTCAGGCATATTCAGGTTTGGTTAATGCTAAATTCTTCTGCAAAACATCAATGTCTGTTGGTGGTGTATTTAATGAGGAAGAAGGGGGAAGCCTTGTTGGTAAGCTAAATGAAGCAAAACCAAAGAAAATATATATTATGCTTGGTGTAAACGAGTATCTTGAACCATCGAATATGGAAAATGTTTTAAACAAATATCGTAATGTTTTGGATAATCTTAAAGCTAATAATCCTGATGCTTTGATTTATATTCAGAGTATGTTTCCAATGTCCAAAAACAAGGATGAAAGAGGTAATGTTAAGAATATAAATGTTTATGCCTTTAATGATAGCCTTTGTAAATTAGCAGAGGAAAAGAATGTATATTATATTGATGTATACAAGGCGGTGGCTGATGAAGAAGGCTATTTGCCATCGGATATAACAAGTGATGGAGTTCATTTAGGAACAGAGGGCTGTGAGAAGTGGCTTAATTATCTTAAAACTCATGCGATTTCTAATGGTGACGATGCAGTTGATGTATTTGCATCTGTGCAAACATTTGCTCAGGGAGAATATGACCTAAAATCAGTCGCAGAGGAAATTAAAAATGCTACAACCTTTGAAGGAGAGGTAGGAGAGGCAAATCCTGCCATCATAGTTAAGACTCATGAAATTAATGCAGACGGCGTTATAAATGCTTATGGCTGGATTGGAGGCGGGGCATCCGCTGAGGAAATTGTAGTTTTTGAGATGAAGAGTGAAGAGGAGTGCAAGAAAGCCAAAGAGGATTTAGATAAATATGTTGAATCAAGAATAAAGAGTTTTGAGAATTACATACCCGAAGAGGTTCCAAAACTTGAAAAAGCGTTTGTTTTTGCCAAAGACAAATTTGCAGCATTGGTTATTGCAAAGGAAAAGGGAATGGCGGAAGAAATTCTTGAAGGTTTTGTAAGGTAGAATAAGGAAAGATGGGAAACGATATTTGTTTCCCATCTTTTTTTGTACATGCACGGCAGAAAAAGTCAGGCATAATATAATATAAAGTTGTATTACAGAAATGGAGTTTAAGATGAAAAATATCAAACAAAGATTAAGATATAGGTTTAAAGCTCCAAAGAGAAATAAGGTTTATTATATAAATTTTGGAAAAAAAGCAAAGCGAAAAATTCTTGTTATAATTATATTATCAATTTTGAGCATAGGGTTTTACGGAACAGAAAAACGAGTAGGGCATTTAGCTCAGGTTGCGGCTATGTCTGTACTTAATAATGAAATTAATATGGTTTTAAACGAAGTTACAGAGGCGGTTATAGAGAGCCAGCAGATAGATATGAACCAAATTTTAGTTATACATAAGGATGGCGAAGAAATTAAAACTGTTTCAACAGACTATAATATAATAAATAAGTTTAGATTAGAATTAAATTTAAAGCTTCAGGAAAAGTTTAATGAAATGGATACTATAAAAGCTGAAGTTCCTTTGGGAATGTTTTTTTCGGATATTTTAATGACAGGCGCAGGGGTAAAAATTCCAATAAAGGTGTTTGCAACAAGTGGGATAGAAATAAATTTTTATGATGAATTTTCCGATGCGGGAATAAATCAAACTAAGTATGAGCTTAAAATAGAAATAAAGGTCCCGACGCAGATTGCAGGAGTGTTCGTTCACGAGGATATGGATGTAGTCACGCAAATACCGATTTCAGAGATGATAATAGTTGGAGATGTACCAAACACATATTTAAATACAAAAAAATAAGGCAAAAGCATAATTAAATAAAATCTCCCAAATGCTTGCGCGAAAGCTAACATTTGGGAGATTAATTTTAAATCATTTTATTAAAGAATAGACATAGTTTTAATTCTTATATCTTCGGTTGGAGTACCACCCTCAGGACCTACTCTTTTTACATCTAAAAAGCTGTCAACAACATCCATACCATCAATAACTTTGCCGAAAGCTGCATATTGTCCATCTAAGAAACTTGCGTCATCATAGCAGATAAAAAACTGACTGCTTGCTGAATTTGGATTCATAGACCTTGCCATAGATATAACCCCCCTTGTATGAGAAAGTGTGTTCTGTGAAAAGCCATTAGATGAAAACTCTCCAATAATATTTTCATCACTACCACCCATTCCTGTTCCCATTGGGTCACCACCTTGAGCCATAAATCCATCTATAACCCTGTGGAAAGTAAGACCGTCATAGAATCCGCCTTTAACCAATTTCTCAAAATTTTCAACTGTTTTAGGAGCAAATTCTGCCATCAATTCAATGGTGAATACGCCGCCCTTTTCCATTTCTACCTTAACTTTTGTGTTACTCATTTTTGTTTCCTCCGTTTTCATTTGTATATGCTTGAATTTTTTCAGTTGCATCTATATATTTTTTTATTATATCTTTTACAGAAATTTTTTTATATAAATCAGAATTTACCTCGATTGTAGCTGATTCTTTCCAATGTGATTGTATTTCCCCGATACCAATAAGTCGTTTTATAATATGATATCCATAGTCGCTGACCACAACTTCACTTATTTCGTTGTATCCCAATTCGAATGAAGCATATTCAAATTCAGGAACCATCTCTCCGGGACCAAAGGTATAACCTGCATCGGTTTCTCCTGGGTCTTCGTTAAATTCATGCATTAATTCCAGAAAGTCTTCCCCATTCTTTGCACGAACCTGAATACTCTCTGCTAATGACTCTGGGGAATCAGTCTTATCTGTATCATTCATTATAAGAATATGCTGAACGCTAACGATGTCGTCACTTTGATATTTAGAGTAATCAATGCTATTATCTATAAATCTATCGGGTGTTGAAGATATTTCCTCTTGAACCTTTTGGACAAGAAGCTGTTTGTTATATAGAGCTTTGTATACTTCGACAGATGGAATGGCCATTGCGTTAGCAGTTAATTGGAAGTATTCTTCGCCTAATTCATTGATATAAGTATCAACAGCGTTTTTGTCTTCCTCGGAAAGAGTTATATTCAATTCATCTGCTTTTTGAAGTGTTAAAATATCTTTTTCTGCAACATCTAAAGCGTCGGAAATAACTTTTTCGTACAGCTTAACACCTTCTTCGGTTTCTTGGTTCCAGTCAAAGTTTGCAATATCAAAATCTGATGCACCTTTTGAATAAGCGGCATCAACAGCTTGGTTTAAGACATAGTAGCCAAATTCGTCAAAAGTAATTGCATCACCATTAACAATAGCAACATCTTGAATATGTTTTTTGGTTTCATTCTTTAGTTCTTTTTCTTCATTTTCGGTCCTTTCGGATTTTTCTTTTTTGTCAAAAAAGGAAGAAATTTCAGCCTGATAATCAGTGCTGGTTTGATTATCGTCTTTGTTTGATTTACAACCTGTCAACATGGAAAATGCCATCGTTAGGATTATCGAAAAACAAACTGATTTTAAAAATTTATTCTTCATAATACACCTCTTTTTATTTACTTAACATCGAACTATTATACTTGATTCTATAATAAATGTCAAATAAATTATAGTGAAAAATAAAAGGAATAAAATGTAATTTTTGTCTTGTAAAGCGTATTTTTATGTGCTATAATGAATTCATCGAAGATGAATTCAGCTAAATTCGCGTTCCGCGAGCTAAATATGCTGACGCACGCTAAATCACTTCGTAGCTAAATTGACTTATCGTCAGCCAATGGCGAATTTAATTTAGCTACTTGCAAAGCAAGTTATTTAGCTATGGAGTGAAACGGAATAATTTAGCTTTGTTCGATAGAGCAAAATTTAGCTAAAAAGGTTGCCATCTAGAATATACGCTAATTATATGATGAATTGCCTTCGATATGAATTGAAAAGCAAGATTTTCATGAATTGAGGCTGAAGGTTCATAAATCGTGCTTAGCACATTAAATGGCAATTCAATTCATGATGTGAAACATCACTTCATGGCAGAATGCCAATTCATAATAATGCAGTTATCAATTCATAAACCATATGTGGCTGAATTAGATATATAGCGGTGTTATAATTATATAAGGAGATGGATTAAAAGTGAAAAGAACAAAACTTGCAGACAGAGTTCTTCCCTACTATACAAAAGGAGAAGACATATTTAATATGGTTTCACATATTGTTGGTGGAGTTATAGGTATTACAGCGATTGTTTTATGCAGTATCTTTGCTGCACTAAATGGTGATGTATATGGAGTTGTTTCGGGCGTAATTTTTGGATCAACAATGCTTGTGCTATATACTATGTCCAGTATATATCATGGATTAAAGCCTGAAACAATGGCAAAAAAAGTTTTTCAAATTATAGACCATTGTTCTATCTATATTTTGATAGCAGGAACCTATACGCCTATTGCACTATGTACGCTGAGAGAATATAGCACGGCTCAAGGCTGGGTTTTATTTGGAATTATATGGGGTATTGCTATATTGGGGATAACATTGAATTCTATTGATTTAAAGAAATATAAGGTTTTCTCAATGATATGTTATTTGGTTATGGGTTGGTGTATCATTGTGAGAATAAATGTTATTATAGAACTTCTGGGCTGGGGAGCGTTTGGTATGCTCCTGAGTGGTGGAATTGCCTATACAATAGGTGCGTTGTTTTATGGAATAGGTAAAAAGAAAAAATGGATGCATTCTGTTTTTCATATTTTTTGTGTAATAGGAAGTGTTTTGCATTTTTTGATGGTATTGTTATATATTATCTTATAAAATTGAGGAATGATACTTCGATGGGTTAGGGCTTTATATATTTTTTGCTAATATGCATTTATTCTACTTGACATTTTGAAAGAAGTTATATAAAATAGCATATGTTGTGTCTTGAAATGTACGAGACAGAAAATGTAGATAAAAATTAACATCTGTTTAACATTTACGAAACAAATGTTTGTTATAATGTAATTTAATATAATAAGAAAAATTAGAGATACTAAAAATAACCTGCATATCATGTGATGTGTTTAGGAGGAATATTAATGGCCAAATGGTTTGACAAATTCAATAATTCATCGCCCAAAAATGGAAGAGATGAAGAGCCTTTAGAGGATTTCATTCTGTTGCAAGAGGAACCACAGGATGAAAGTTCTTTTGTTGTACCCCAAAAACAAGAATCAATGGGAAAAAATGACGAGATTGATAATACAATAAGTTTAACTCAAGAAGAAATAAATTCTGCTATGAAAGAAAGCTCGGCAGGAAGAGAAAAAATGGAAAAGAAGAATATTACAGATAACAAAGTTAAAAGAGAGAGTGAATCGGGCGTAAAAGGAAACCAATGGGCGTTTGCTACAGAAGAAAAGCCGATGTTTGGGCTGTATCAGGATTTTAGTTCTTCAAATAAAGAAAAAGATGAAACAAAAGCTGAAACTGAAGCGTCGCAGATGTTTGATGTTGGAACTCAGGCATCGGTTGAAAATGAAGATAAGCTCAAGAGCCGTGTTAATAATGCAGAGTCATACAGCCCCGATATGGTAGACGAGGTTAATAATATATATGAACAATATAGTTATCCATATACGGAGAATAATACCATGAATGAAGATAAATCTGGTGAAAAATCAAAGAAAGGCCGAGAAAAGCGCGAGGATGAAAATGGAAAGAGTTTCTTTAAAAGGCACAAAGCGTTAATTTTGGGATTAAGTATTTCTATTGGGGCGGTTATATTAATATCTGTATTGATTATGGTTATTGGGGTTTCTATGAATCCGTTGCGTGGGTATTCCCAGGTGGAAGTTGCTCGTGGTAATGTTATAAAGGCGATGAATACAGATGGGGTTATGTCTGAAAACGCTAAGTATTATATTACTTCGAGGGTTGAGGGAAGCGTCGTTGAATCAGAGTTGGAAGTCGGTGATGAGGTTTCTGTAGGCGATGTTTTATACAAGATGGATGACTCTGAAGCGAAGATAGGCGTTGAAAGAGCTAA
>JAZNCG010000099.1:0-10429 GCA_045587405.1 Ructibacterium sp.
TTCAATTATTCCATCAGCACTAGGTAAAACAAAAGATGAGCAAATTAAAAATTTAACAGGTGTATTAGATGGATACTTTAAACAAGGAGCATTCCATTTAAATGTTAATGTATTAAATCGTTCAACTTTGGAAGATGCTATGGAGCATCCTGAAAAATATCCTACTCTTACAATAAGAATTTCAGGATATGCGGTTAATTTTAATCGCTTGACGAGAGAACAACAGATGGAAGTTATCAGCAGAACATTCCATCAATCTATGTAACAAATAAAAGAGAAAGAGGGTGCGGTCTATGAGCACTGGTCTTATTCATTCTATCGAGAGTCTGGGTCTTGTTGACGGACCGGGAATAAGATATGTTGTGTTTATGCAGGGCTGTGCCCTTCGTTGTAAATATTGTCATAATCCGGATACTTGGCAACCTAATATTGGCGATACAATAGAGGCCAAAGATTTATTTGAAAAAATTTTAAGGTTTCGCGCGTATTTTGAAAACTCAGGTGGTGGAGTTACATTTAGTGGCGGAGAGCCTTTGCTTCAGCCTACTTTTTTAAAAGAAATGCTTACCCTATGTAAAAATGAAGGGATTCACACAGCTATAGATACAGCAGGAGGCTCAATCGGAGATTTTGGTGAGATACTTCAGCTTGCGGATTTGTTGCTTTTAGATATTAAAGGTTGTAGTGATGAAAATTATTGGAATATGACAGGCAGGCGTATGGATATGTATAAGGATTTTAAAAAACAGATTATTGAAAATCCAATTGATGTATGGGTGCGTTCTGTTATTGTTCCGGGAATAAATGATAATATTGATTTTATACAAGACTTATGGGAAGAGGTTAAAACTATTCCAAGAGTTAAAAAAATCGAACTTTTACCATATCATACATTGGGCGTAAACAAGTATGAGAGAATGAGAATTCCTTATCCTTTGAATGATGTTCCTCCTATGGATAAGAAACAGGTTGAAATATGGCAAAATATGCTCAATGAGACATTAATTTCGGAATTATAAATTTACTATATAAATGTAATATTGTAAGTAGAGAAAAATATGAATAATTTAAAGTATGGTTTGCAGGTGACCCCATCCCTGTCAAGTAGACAGTGTAAATAACAAAAAATTTATGATATGCATCTCACATTTTTGTGAGGTGTATATTTTTTATGATGCTACTAAGTTATGATACTCCATCGGCGATAAGCAACCAAGTTTTTCCCAAAATCAAATTTTTTCTTTTTATCCATAGAAAAACCCCTTTAGAATAGTCTTGAAATGTTTTTTTATTTCAAGTGTCTACTCTAAGGGGGTTATATCATAAATCTTTTGCAATTTCTTTAAGTCCATCGTCAACTATATATTTGTTGTCATATTTTACTGAGAAAATTTCATATAAAGATTCTTTGAGTTGTTGTCTTGGACCTAACTACAATATAATTTATGCTTTAATTTCTTTTATAGGGAAAGATGCTCTGATTAAGGCTCTTGCATCCTCGGTGTTATCAACAGCGCCATTTGCCATAAGCTGAATAAGAATATTACCCAAAGCTGTTGCTTCAATTGGACCTGCGTAAACAGTTTTTCCTGTTTCTTTTGAGGTTAGTTCGTTCAAATATCCGTCCTGACAACCGCCTCCGACAATTCTTATACAATCATATTTACAATCTAATATTTTTTCTATAGAGTTTACAGATTCAGCATAACAGCGTGCCAATGATGTATAAGCACATTTCATAACATCTCCGATTGACTCGGGAATTTCTTGTCCGGAATCTGCAAAATAACTTTTTATAGCATCAATCATATTAGACGGAGCCATAAATCTGTTGTCATTTACATTTACAAAGCCGGAAAAGCTACTTGCTCTTGCAAGATTTTCTAAATCGTTAAATGAATATTCATCGTTAAGATTTTTCTTTATAGATTGAATAATCCAAAGACCCATAATGTTTCTAAGATAACGATATTTTCCTGTTGCTCCGCCTTCGTTGGTGAGACTTTCTTGTCTGCTTTCTTCTGTGCAGATAGGATTTTCAATTTCAACACCCATTAAAGACCATGTTCCGGAGCTGATATAAACCCCATTACTGTTTTCCATAGGAACAGATAAAACTGCACTTCCTGTATCGTGAGTTGCCGGAAGAACTACTTTACAATCAAAACCAACTTCTGCTTGGATTTCAGCTGTGAAATTGCCTACTATGGTTTGTGGCATATAAAGAGTACTGAAAAGACTTTCTTTAATACCAATTTTGCGAATTAGCTCCCTGTCCCAATCTTTTGAGGTAGCGTTAAGTAAACCTGATGTGCTTGCCTCTGTATATTCGTTTTTCTTTGACCCACTTAACAAGAAATTAAAATATGAAGGTAAGAACAACATACTTTCTGCCCTGTCGAGCAATTCAGGATTTTCTTCCTTTATAGCCATAAGTTGATAAATTGTGTTAAAGGATTGCTTTTGAATTCCTGTGCGTGCATATAGTTCTTCCTCGGAGATAAATTGATTTAATTTTTCATCCATTCCCTCGGTTCTGGAATCGCGATATGCAACGGTATCTCCTAGGATATTGTCATCTTTATCTAAAAGGACAAAGTCAACTCCCCAGGTGTCAATTCCCATACTTACAGGAACTTTACCAATATCTTTACATACTTTTAAACCGGCTTTAATTTCGTTAAAAAGACGATCCAACTCCCAACAAAGATGTCCATTTTTTTCGATAATACCGTTTTTGAAACGATAAACCTCTTCTAATTCGATTTTGCCATTTTCTAAAGATGCCAGCATATGACGACCGCTTGATGCACCGATATCAATAGCAAGATAATACTTTTTCATTTGGATTTCCTCCCTTTTTTATGTAAGTTTTTATATGTTTTAATAATTAGTTTTCGTTAAAATCTTCATTGACAAACTGCCCATAACCTATTATACTATTTAATAGAGTATAATTCAACTATTTTTTTTAAGGAGTGTTTTATTATGAAAATTGCTTTAATTAATGAAAATTCACAGGCTGCAAAAAACGAATTGATTTGTAATACATTAAAATCAGTTGTTGAGCCTATGGGACATGAAGTGCTTAACTTTGGTATGTATTCTCAGGAAGATGATGTACAGCTTACATATGTTATGAATGGTTTGTTGGCAGCTATTTTGCTTAATGCCAAGGTTGTTGATTTTGTTGTTACAGGTTGCGGAACAGGTCAGGGCGCAATGCTCGCACTTAACTCCTTCCCGAAGGTCCTGTGCGGACATGTAACAGACCCAACTGATGCTTACTTGTTTGCACAAGTTAATAATGGAAATGCAGTTGCTATGCCATTTGCTCAAAATTTTGGATGGGGAGCAGAGCTTAATCTTCAGTATACATTTGAGAAGTTGTTCTCAGGAGAGTTTGGCTTGGGCTACCCAAGAGAGCGTGCTATTCCTGAACAGCGTAACAAGAAAATACTTGATGATGTAAAAGAAGTTACACATAAAGATATTATGACAATCCTCAAAAATATTGACCAGGATTTCTTAAAGACTGCTGTCAGTGGTAAAGAATTTGCGGAACTTTTCTTCCCTAACTGTCAGGTTCCGGAAATTGCTGAATATATCAAAAGTGTTTTAGCATAAGGGCTTAAGTGAAGCATGTTTTACTTGTCCCTGCCTTTAAGGGATTATTTGTGGGGTGGCACTCGTTTGAAAACTCAATTTTGTAAAGAGAGTGACCTTTGATGTTAGTGACAAAAGTTTTCCATCTGTTGTCATAACAGAGGGAGAAGGTCAATTGATTGTCGGAAAGAAAGAAATTGCTTTTAAAAAGGGCTCAATAAAGAATGTAAAATTATTGGTTATTATCAAACAATTATTTCCCATATATAACGATATGTTATCGGGTTAATGAAACAAGTAATACTTGTTTCATTAACCCGATTTGCATTTTTATGTCCAATATTTATCTTTAGATGAAATTTCGAAAAAAATCGGTTATAGGGGAAAGAGTAATTTTATATCTAAATTTAAGAAAATATCAGGTATGACTCCGCTTAAATATAGGCAAAAAGTATGCGAATTACACCCGATGGCACTAATTGATTTATTTAATTACAAATAAATCAAAAAATATATAAGAAATGAATAATTTTCTTTGACTTTTGGTTGATTTTATGTTATGATAATGAGGTGAAGTGAGAATTAAAATTATTTATGCTTATTATTTGGTTGAAAAACATTTATCATTGTGTTCTTTCAGCTTAATAAAATAGATTTAGCTTTATTTGTCAGAAAGGAGAAAAATATGAATATTGCGTTAATAGCCCATGACAAAAAGAAAGAACTTATGGTGGATTTTTGTATTGCTTATAGTGGAATTTTAACGCAACACAATTTATGTGCGACAGGAACAACAGGTAGTCTTGTTTCGGAGGCAACCGGTTTGAGTATCAGTAAATTTTTATCAGGACCCGAAGGAGGAGACCAGCAGATAGGAGCAAGAATTGCATATAATGAAATTGATGCAGTTTTGTTTTTCCGTGACCCTTTGACAGCTCAACCACACGAGCCTGATGTATCTGCTCTTTTTAGATTGTGTGATGTTCATAATATTCCGTTGGCAACTAATGTTGCAACTGCGGAGGTTTTGATTATGGGCATTGAGCGTGGAGATTTGGGATGGAGAGATATTGTAAATCCAAAAAGCGACCAACCCTTTAAATAATAGATTTAAGGAGGCGCGTTTCAATTGAAGAGTTTTCTCGGAATTGAAACAGCGTCTTTTTTTGTATGTTTTAGTGGATAGTGCTGTTGACAAGATTTAAGCAAAATGATATAATTCGAGAGTGTAGTATGGGTGGTGAAAATAATGACAAATATAAAAAAAGGAGTTAAAAAACAAGATATAGTTTTTCTGAATGTTCTTTTTTGTTTGATAGTTGTTTTTATACATATTTCTTCAGAAATTATAAATAAAATGGACCATGGCGAAAGTTTATATTGTCTAGCATTCGTGTTATCGAGGTTATCAAGCTTTGTTGTCCAAGGTTTTATATTGCTTAGCGGAATTAAGCTGTTTTTGAAGATTGACAGCATAAAATTTGGAAAATTTTATATTTCGAGATTGTGTTCAATTATCATTCCATATGTTATTTGGATTTTGGTTTATTATTTGTATTTTTGCAGCATAGGATATTTTAATTTTTCGTGGCAACAATTAGGATGGTTTATATTAAAAGGAGATATTTCGGCGCAGTTTTATTTTATTGTTATTTTAGTGCAGTTTTATGCGCTTATGCCTATATGGAAGTTTTTATTTAAACGCGGAAATATTGCAGCGACATTGGTAATAACTTTAATGATAAGTGTAATTACAGGCGCTTGCTTAAAAAATATTATTTTGTATTTTAATCCTGAGGCATATGTAGATTGGGTTGATATTTCTTTTCTGAAATATATTTTTTATTGGGCAGCAGGTTGTATGATTGGTATGCATTATGGCCAGTTTCAAAGTTATTTAAAAAAGAATTGGATGTCAATTATTGTTTTATTTGTATTATGCGGTACAGCAAATGGATGGCTGAGTTATGTATGTATGGACACAGGGTTTTGGTGGCTTGAGTTAATTCATATGTTTTATATTATATCGGCATTGTTGTTCTTTTATATGCTTTCTCAAGCGTTGCTTGTTGGTAATGGATTTTTGATTAAACCCTTTGCGTGGCTGGATAGTTTATCATTTAATATTTATCTTATACATTGTTTGATTATTTTTATAACGGAGGATTTTCTTAATTATTTTGCCATATATAATTTAAGTGTAAGATATATATGGAGAGCAATTATGGCTTATGGCGGAAGTATAATAGTGTGTTCGATATGGAAAGCTATGCGTATATTGATTGCTAAAAACAGAAAATATAAATAATATTAGTGTAGTTATTGTATTATAAAAAAATAATCGCTATGCCACAGAAAGAGGTTAATTATATTATCAGAAAAAATTGTTGAGTTGTTGAATAATCAGGTTAATAAGGAATTTTATTCTGCTTATTTATATCTTGATTTTTAAAATTATAAGGAACAATGCGAAGAAGAAAAGAATGCAGATAATATGATAAAGAAAATGGAATTATTCGGCGATGATGCTAAATCTTTATATATGCTTGTTCAGGAAATGGCAGGACGCGTTTATGTAGCTCCGTCAATTATGGCAAAATAAACAGATAAAAGTATAAGAAGAGAAGGGAATGTTAATGTGCCCCTTCTCTTTTTAATTTATATCCGATAAAGATATATTTAGTTGAAAAAAGCACCTTGCATTTAGCAAGATGCTTTTTTGGCTGCCTGATCAGGATTCGAACCCGAACAAAATGAGTCAGAGTCATTTGTGCTACCCTTACACAATCAGGCAATAAAATGGTGCGAGCAGTGGGACTTGAACCCACACGTCAAAGACACACGCCCCTCAAACGTGCCTGTCTGCCTATTCCAGCATGCTCGCACACCAAAACTCTAAAGGATCTCCTCATCGAGCCGACTTATACATTATAATAGCATTGTATTTATTTGTCAACCCCTTTTTCGAAATATTTTTTAATTTTCGTTTCTGCTTTTTTACTCGTTGAATTTTTTAAGAGTTTACGGTGTTTTTTTGTTGCTGTTTAAATTTGAAAGGCGAAACTCCCTTTTCGTGTTTGAATCTTTTGCTGAAATATGAGCCGCTGGTAAAGCCGACTTTTTGAGCGATATCTTCGATAGACATGTTGCTATTTTCCAAAAGAACAATAGATTTTTCAATGCGTTGTTTGTTGATATATTGGCTTACAGTACAGCCAAAACAACTGTGAAAGCGACGATATAAAACACTTTTAGAGAGATTTGCATTTTTTTCGATGTCTTGTATTGTTATATCGCTGGCTAAATTTTCATGGATATAGTTTACTGCCCTTTTTGTACCATCGTCTAAATTGGGCTTGAGCATATTTTCAAGAAGAATATGCTTAACCAGTATTTCTGCTAAGTTTGAAACACTTTGGATTTTATCTGCATCAAAAGAAGAAATTTCAGAATAATATTTTTCCATTTCATTTTCGGAAAGCCCTAATTTTACCACATAGTCCTTCAAAGTAGAAAAGTCAGTATCCGTTTTCATCTGACCAAAGATAATGTAGCCAATAATCACATCGTTATATAAAATGGGAAGAGAAATGTCTACAAGCCCTGCATGGCATATATGCATTTGTGGCTTTTTGCTTTTTTGGCTTTTCAAAAACAACTCGGTATCTGAACAGTGGCAAGCTTTTTTGCCTTTATTTGTGCTTTGAATTGCTCTGCAGTAGCGTTTGTTTTCCCAAAAACTGTGATTGACGACAAATGTAAAATCATCTTTTAAGAGATCTATGTTAATACCTGTTGCATTGAAAAAATCTCGAAAGGTCTGATTGATTTTTTGAATATCGTAGTTTATGAACATTTTCATCACCTACTTTAATTATAACTAAGGAGGGTAACTTTTGTCAATATTTTTTCACAAACTGGGAAAATGGTACAAAAAAACGGGAAAAAACATACTTTCTATTGGGGTTAAAGTTTGATATGATACATATGAGAGTATATATGAAATGTGTGGTGAATTCTTTGGATGATATTTTATTGATAGGAAAACGAATTTTGCCTAAACAGTCGCCTGTGGTGCTTTTTTGTTTGCCTGACGAAAACTGGCACGACATATGGGATGCAAAAGGTGGCAAATGGGAATATAAAGACGGCTACTTAATAGGATGTGAGCGTGGCAATTGTGGTGGTATTTTGCTCAGCAAAAAATCCTTCGATAAAGATGTTATGCTGAGTTTTACAGCTGCCAGTGTTTTGCCTGCAACAAGAGATGTTAATGCTGTTTATTGTACGACATGGGATGAGGACATAAACTACTTAAAGCTTGCCTACATTTCAGGCATTGGCGGTTGGTATGAAGACAAATGTGGTATTGAGCGCTTTCCTGAAGATGGATTGCGTGCCCTCAATCCGTTATATCATTACGAACCCGGGCGCGAGGTCAGAATCACTACGGGGGCCATTGGTGGGCACAACTTTTTAGTAGTTGATGGTGTGTTGGTTCAAGAATTGATTGATCCAAATCCAATCTCAGGTGGGCATGTAGGCTTTTCACCTTATTCGACCATGCTGAAAATTAAGGATATTGAAGTGAGAGAAATTTGTTGGGAAGAACGCAAACAAATATATGAACCGGAATTTTAATTTTAAAAATATAATATAATAAATGTAAAGGAGAATTAATATGAGTAAATCAACAGATTTTCGTTATAACACAGGAGCTACCCGTGTACCGTGGGCAGCGGTAGGCGAAAATTATAATGTCCACGATTTGATGGAAATTATTAAATTTTTGATGCAAGGCGAAGGAAAGGAATATGATGATGCTTTAGAAGCCGTTTGGCAGCAAGTGAAAAAGCTTGATGCTTTGGCAACACCGCCTGGCAAACTGTCACTTGGCAGCAAGGTAGAAGAAGCTGAAAAGGCATGCAACGAATATTTAGGAACAACATCTTCTGCTTTTGTAACAAATGCAACTGCAGGTTTTGAAATTGCATATAAATATGCAAATTTAAAACCCGGTGATGAAGTAATTGTGCCTGCTATTACCTTTGTAGCCACCATGGCATATCCTTTAGCAGTTGGTGCAAAACTGGTTTTTGCCGATGTTAACCCCAAAACTATCAATATGGATCCTGCTGATGTTGCAAGAAAAATTACCGATAAAACAAAAATGATTGTTCCTGTACATATTGGCGGCTATCCTGTTGATATGGATCCAATTATGGAGCTTGCCAAAAAGCATGATATTTTGGTCCTTGAAGATGCTGCACATGCGTTTGGTGCTATGTATAAAGGTAAAAAAATTGGCACTATCGGTGATTTTGCAGCCTTTTCTATGCATGAAGTTAAAAACATTACTTCTTTTGGTGAGGGTGGTATTGTTACAACCAATGTTCCCGGCTTTGAAAATGAAATGAAACGCGCGCGTTTTTTAGGGCTTGACTTTAGCTGTCCTATCAAAGACTGGCTTTATAACATCACCCCGATTCAGGGTAAATATGAGCCATTTGTTCCAGGCAACGCTTCAACTACAGAAATTCAGGGCTTGGGTCTTACATTGCAGGTTACTCGTAATGAAGAAATTATCAAAGAAAGAAGACAAGCGGCAGAATATTTAACCAACCGCTTTGCTGAAAATGATGCTATTATCCCGCAGGATTTGGGTAGTGATGATATAAAACCAACCTTCCATTTGTATCTGCTGCAAATTAACCCTGCTAAAGCCGGTGGCGATATTCAGGTATTGAAGAAAAAACTGGAAGAAAAGGGCGTTACACAGATTGCTCATTTTGGTCCGTTATATCGTTTTCAGATTGTCAAGGATATGGGTTATGATGCAGAAGAAATTGCAAAAACCTGTCCGAACTGCGAAGAAGTATTTTATAAAAGATTTACCCATCTGCCTTTGTATGGTCTAACACAAGAGCAGCTTACCTATATGGCCGATGCTGTGCTTTCATCTGTTGCAGAAATGCAGGCAGAAATGCAGGCAGAAAAGAAGGGAGAATAAAATGGCTTATTTTATAAATAAAATGACGGTACATGATTTGGAAGAAGCGATAAAAAAAACTAAAACCGTTATTATTCCAACCGGTGTTGTTGAACAACATGGCTATCATTTGCCGTTATCTACAGATATATTAAATGCCACAAAACCATTAGAATTAGCAGGTGATAAGCTCAATGCCGTTGTGGCCCCTTCTGTGAACTATTGTTTTTCAGGCGGCGAACTTTTAGGCACAGTAAATGTTAGCCCTAACACATTTGGCTTATATATTTCTGAAATTTGTTCAGAATTTATCCGCATGGGATTTGAAAATATTATTGTCTTTTTAGGACATGCAGGCACAGATAATTTGAATGCACTTAAAAACAGCTTACAAATGTTACTTCGTCGCAACCCAGAAATTTACCAAAAAGCAACTCTTTCTCTTATAGAGGCTTGGAATTTGTCTCCAACTTGGCTCAGTGGCTTTAGCATGGAGCCGGAGCATGATTTTCACGCCGGTATGATGGAAACCAGTATGGTTATGTATTGGAGTCCCGAGTTAGTCCGCGATGAAATTGTTATGGATGATGAATACATTTCTCGTATGATGCGCACCGATCAGGATTGGTTTGAAAAACGCGAAAAACGCATCGACAGTCCTTTTATAGTTGAAAAAGTTGGCCAGAGAGAAGAAATTAAGGTGGGCGTTATGGGGCTTCCTCATAACGCTAACCGTGAGCTTGGCGAAACCATCTGTAATGAAATCATTGAAAATTTAGTAGACTATGTAAATTTGTTGGAAGCAAATAGGATGAAATAATGGTATAATTGTTA
>JAZNCG010000100.1:0-2495 GCA_045587405.1 Ructibacterium sp.
GAACTGAACCAACAACAGATAGAGAATCTATCGGAGATTATACAACAGGATGGGAAAAAGAGAGAGGAATTTATTTCGGAGATATCCCGGACGATGACTACGGAGATTCTGGCCTTCTCGAAAACGATGCACGAGAAGATATCGGATTTGGAGGATTTGAGAGAAGAACTGGAGAACCGCATGATGAAAATTATTGTCACGGTGGGACTGACTTCGGTGGGATTGTCGGCAATGCTCTTCATGGTGCTGCAGCGCTTGCTGACATGATAGACTCAGACAGTGATAATGAGGAGGAGCGAAAAAAGGAACAGGAAGCGAAAATGGCAGGCGGAAATCTTGGTGCAGCCATTGGAATAGCTGCTGGAATTGTATCTGCTCTCGTAAGTAAGGATGAGCCTGATGAAGAACTTATCCGTGAGCAAGAGGAAATCGATGAAATATTAGAAGACGAAATTGATGATGAAGAATATATCGATTTCATGATGGGAATGTGAGAAAGGAGTTGAGAGATAATGAAAAAACATAAGCGTTTATTACCGCCGGATTATTATGTAATATACAAGCGGATAACAAGCGAAAACAGTCCTGTGGAAAATCTTAAACGAGCATATATAGATGATAACAAAACTCTATATTTTGAAATCGGGGATAAGATTTTTAGAACAAAGTCACTCTATTACAGTGATACCAATAAAGACACCTCTACCCTTCAGGACAGAGTAAATAACATCATAAGCCGTGAAGTTTCTTAAAGAACTTCGGTGATTTATCTGGATAACGGCTGGGTTATATGGTATAATTACTATAGCATTTACACAGCCGTTTCCCTTAAGAGAAAGGAGAATTCAGATGGCAAAAAGAGAAACGGTATGGATAGCAAATTTATATCTAAGGCTATCCAAAGAAGATAAGCGTTCAGCAAATGCAGAAAGCATAAGCATAGAAACACAAAGAATGAAAACATCAAATTTCGCCAAGCAAAATTCCATCATAGTTCGCAAAGAATTCGTGGATGACGGCGAATCAGGAGTATTCTTTGAAAGACCTGAATTTCAGGCAATGATGCGAGATGTTGAAGAAGGAAATGCCAACTGCATAATCGTAAAAGATTTATCAAGGCTTGGCCGAAATGATGTTCAGGCAAATCTATATTACGAGGATATTTTCATAGCAAGAGGCATTCGGTTTATTGCAATAGATGATGGCGTTGATACATACTTAAATGGTTATCAACAAATTGCAACCTTTAAGAATATGTATAATGCAATGTATCCAAGAGATATATCCGAAAAGACAAGGTCTGCATACAAAACCAAATCGGAATCAGGTTGGTTCCTTGGTGCTAAAGCACCATACGGATATCAAAAGGATCCAAAGGACAAGCATCATCTTATAACTGACGAAGAGGTTGCACATATTGTAAGACACATCTTCGACTTGGCAAAGCAAGGTTATGGGAAAAGGAAAATAACAAAAATTCTTCACGAAGAAAAAATCCCTACTCCTGCCGCCTATGCAAAAGCTCAGGGAATGAATCATTACTCTGCTATGACCGCACACGATGATGAATGTTATTGGTGTGATGATACTGTTGGTGATATGCTTATAAACGAGGTTTACATAGGCAATATGGTTAACCACAGAAAAGAAAAACCTTTTAAGTCAAAGAAGTTCAGGGATGTCCCGAAAGATGAATGGATTGTGGTAGAAAACACCCATGAGCCGATAATTGATAAGCAGACCTTTGACGAAGTACAAAAGTTGCTTGAAAGTCGGGCAAGAGAAACCAAAACAGGCGAAACACAAATTTTTGCAAAGATAATAAAATGTATGGATTGTAAAAAAGCCTTGGTGTTCTCCAGTGCAACCAAGTCTTATGTGTGCAACACATATAACCTAAAGGGCAAGCAATACTGCCCATCACATTACATAAGGTATGACGAGTTGTATGGTGTAGTCCTTGCCGACATATATGCAAAGACTGTGCTATTGGAAACCGACAGAGATGCCCTATACAAAGCGGCACTTAAATGCAACGAGCAAAAGATTATGGCAGAAACCAAAGACAATCAGCGAAAGCTTGCAAAAGCCAACAAGAGAATCGGTGAGCTTGAACTCCTGATAAAAAAGACTTATGAAAATTCAGTATTAGGTAATTTATCAAGCGAGAGAATGGCATCACTCCTTGCAGGATACGAAGAAGAACAGGCAGAATTAAAAGCCGAGGCATCAAGAATAGAAAGCGAGCTTAACGAATACCACAAGTCAAAAGATAATGCCATAGACTTTGTAAATCTAATTGAAAAGTACATTGGAATTAAAGAACTCACATACGAGATTCTCCATGAGCTTATAGAGAGAATTGAAGTCGGCGAAAAGTACGAATATCAAGGCGAAACTTATCAGGATATAAATATTTATTACAAGTTTGTTGGAACGGTAGAGTTTAACAGCGAACTTAATATAGAAAAAGCAGGTTAACAGGACACTCCCTT
>JAZNCG010000101.1:0-2610 GCA_045587405.1 Ructibacterium sp.
ACTTCATTAAAAATTCTTTCATTTGCAGTATAAATGCTTTTTCCCTTTTCGTCAAGAGAATTTAAAAATTCAATATTATTTTTTGCAAATTCATCTGAAGCAATTACTAATTTTATAGAATTTTCTCTATATTCAATCGCCTCTTTAACAATTCTTAACCCTTCAGCAAAATAAAGATTATTATCTTTTCTGCTTTTTTTTCTCTGTAATGAGCGTATTAATTTAATTGTTTTGTTATCTTTGCTTACAATAGAAATCATTTTACACCGCCTACCTATTAGCTTTCAAAACCAATTTCCGCCTTAATTCTCTCGCTAAACTTCAATATAATATATACAACTACAGTTTGGATTGGAAGCATAATTAAATTCTTGATTATTCTTGCAGGTAATATTCCTATAAATCCGCTTCCTACTGTTGGAGCAAGGGCTATAGAGTTTAATATACAATTCCCTAAAATAACAATAAGCAATTTTGTAACAAAAACCCGCCATAGCTTTACAGGCTTATTATAGAGCATTATGCCATATATCATTCCCGATATACCCACGCATATAGAATATGTAGGCAAAAATGCTCCACCTGCCGGATTTAAAAGATATGTTATTATGTCTTGTGCAATTCCCGTCATACACGCCATTAATGGTCCAAAAAGAGAGGCAACAATGGGCTGTGTCATAAACCCAAATCCTATTCTTATATATGAACTGAGCCATATTTGAAAATATCCTAAAACAATATTAAGAGCTATCATCAGCGAACAAAAAACCAACACTTTTGGTTTTTTCAGGTTTTCCTTAAATAACTTGCCATACTGAAAACGACAATATATCAACAACAACGCAAACACTATAACAATTATAGCGCCACTTACCCATACATTAGAAAAAACATTAAAAACATTGGAAAAGGGCATCATCATCGCCTTGATATTTGCCTTAAATCCATCTAATACAGTATCAAATCTTTCAAACATACAAAAATACCTCCTAAAAAATCACTGCTATCGACAGTAAAAAAGAGGCATTTTCTGTTTCAGCAGCGGGATGCGGTACCCACACCGCGGCATAAAATGCACTTCGTCTGACTATCAACTCCCTGTATAATCAGCACTCTAAGCCCCAAGGGCTAACGCGTGGATACCTACTCTGTAAACAAAGTAAAACTTCGTGTAACGAAGAAATTCCTCAGTCTACCGAATTAATATCACATTCGGATACTGAAGAATTTCTGCTCTTTGATTTAGATTAACGAACCTGATCTACCAACTTTTTAAAAGCTTCAGGGTCAGATATAGCAATCTCAGAGAGCATCTTTCTGTTAATCTCAATGCCCTTCTGCTTTAATCCATTCATAAACTTGCTATAACTCATACCATTTGCACGAGTAGCAGCATTGATACGAGCAATCCAGAGCTTTCTGAATTCTCTCTTCTTTGCCTTTCTATCTCTGTATGCATATGTCAAAGACTTCATAACTGCCTGATTAGCAGTCTTGAAAAGCTTGCTCTTTGCACCTCTGTAGCCCTTTGCAAGCTTCAATATTTTCTTATGTCTTGCGCGTGTTCTCATAGCGCCCTTTACTCTTGCCATGTTAAAAGCTCCTTTCAAAAATCACGTTTCAATTAGATTCCAAGTTACCCTTTCAGGTATACTTAAGACTTATTTATAAGGCATCATACTTTTGATTGTTGCCTCGTTAGCAGCTGAAAGATAGCCGCCTTTTCTCAAATGTCTCTTTCTCTTGGTAGTCTTTTTATTGAGGATGTGACTTCTGAAAGCCTTACCTCTCTTTACCTTACCACTTTTGGTTACACCAAAACGCTTTGCAGCGCCTCTGTGTGTTTTAATTTTAGGCATATCAATTCCTCTCCTTCCATAAAATTAAGTTCAATTTAAGCTTTTTTGGGTGATAAAATCATAGCCATATTGCGACCTTCCATCTTGATATCTTTATCCGCAGTTCCGACTTCATCAGCCATATCACGGAATTTAACCAACAATTCTTTTCCCAAAGCACTGTGAGTTATTTCTCTGCCTCTAAATCTTACAGATACTTTAACCTTATCACCTGACTTCAAAAATTTAATTGCTTGATTGAGCTTGGTATTAAAATCATGCTCATCAATATTTGGCGTAAGACGAACTTCCTTTATCGCAACAACCTTTTGATTTTTACGATTTTCCTTTTCGCGCTTTGCAAGCTCAAACTTATGCTTTCCATAATCCATAATCTTGCATACAGGCGGCTTTGCCTGTGGTGCGATTTTAACCAAATCCAAATTCTTTTCATCCGCTAACACTTGGGCTTCCTGGCTTGACATAATACCTAATTGCTCGCCCTCTGCGCCAATTAAACGAATTTCCTTGTCTTTGATTTCTTCGTTAATCATCAAATCCTGCTTTGCTATTTCAATACACCTCCAAAATTAGCTTAACTGAGCAGTTTGTCACTTTTACGCACAAAAAAAACGGCGCGCAAAAGCACTCCGCACATATTTCAAAAAAGAAATAAATCCCAATCATATAGGAGACCCTTTTGCCTTTAGCTAAGGGGAGAAGCGGATGACTTCTGCTTTACCGCAATATAGTATCATATATTTTTCTCCTT
>JAZNCG010000102.1:0-1737 GCA_045587405.1 Ructibacterium sp.
CCATCGATGATTCGTGGCTCTATTGCATCCTTGCTCAGTACTGTTCCCCAATGATTAACTGCAACATAGTCTTTCAGTTCACACATGTTGCCATCCATACCGCCATCTCTGATGTCGTATCGGTACATTCCTTCAGGAACATCTTTATCTTCAATCCTCAGATTAGTGAATAGCATCGGCTTGTTAAATATGATTACAGCTTCATATTTTTGAGGCATATTGTCTTTCATTTTTTCTATGAGTCTTGACCTGTAAACATAATGAAAATCAGCCAATTCTTTTCTCGTCATATTGACTGCTTTTAAGGATTTTTCAAGCATTTCTTTCGCCTTTTCAGGCTGTGCCATATGTTTGAATTCATGCATATGCATATCTCCCCACCAGTCAGTGACTTTTTCACTCTCCGGAATTTTATACAATTCTTCATAGGTTGCAATCAATTCCACTTCTTCATATGTGAATTTTTCATTTCCAAGTATCACTAATTTCACCTCTTTCCAATTCATTTTTTAAGATAACAAGCGCTTTTTCAAAGGCTCCTATCCCACTGAAAAAACTTCCGAGCCGTATGTCAATAAACAAGTACGGCATTGCAATATACAGTTTGCGATAGATGGCAAGCAAAACATTTACTACTATTGAGTTTCCTGTTTGCTTATATATCTGTGCGTTACTGACTCCTGCGTTTTTCATCTTTTCATAGTCTTCTTTTTCAAATCCCATAAGCAACACATTCTCAAGAGGTTCAAGCTTTCTTATCCTTTTTCCGTCAAATACAGCGGTATGTGCGTTCCCTGCTCTTAGTGTTGGAGCGAGTGTAAGCCCTACCTTGCAATCCTGGAATCCGCTTTTTACAAGGCATTGATACATATCCTTTTTGCAGGATATAATGTTTTCAACATCTCTTTCATACACCTTTCTGACAGAGGGTTTTATGCTTTGTTGGATATAGATATTCGGAACCCTTGTTTCATAAAAGTCTGACATATCTACAGGCAATAAAAAGTCTTTAAGATTACCGATGTTTTCTTCCTGATCGGGGAACTTAAATTTTCCATTGTCAACAGTTTGCTTTATCATTACTATGTAGAGTCTTTCTCTGTTCTGAGGTATTCCGTATCCTTTGCTGTTAAGGACTCCCATGTATATGTTGTAACCGTATGACATAACCTCTTCTATAAAAAGTCCGAACATTTTATTAAAACTTGAACTTAAAATGTTTTTTACATTCTCATAGATTGCTACATCAGGTCTTACATATTTCAGAATTCTGAGCCATTCTACAAGCAGTGATGACCTTGTTTTTTCAATATCTTCACTGCCACAGTTAGGGCATTGTTTTCTTATATCTGCATGCACTGTCAACGGATTATATTCCGTATTGCAGTTTTTGCATTTCCACACTGCTCCTTTTCTGGCTCCCGATATACTGAAATCTTGACAGGGTGTTCCACCAACCATAAAATTAAAAGGTTTAAGATTCTTTTCATCCACTTCTTCAATGTTGCCGAGATTCTTTCCGATATTCTCATTATGTATAGTGCAATAACTTTTAACAGCTTCTCCATCTATTTCGCAAAAATGGATTAGCTCGTATCGCATTTATACTCCTTTCTGCATGAGAAAAGCGAGACATTTCTGTCTCGCTTATATTCACTATTCTCTTATAGGCGGTCTTAGAATGATTATATTTCCTGTACTGAAAGAAACATATATATTGCCTTGCTTTGTTTTTAT
>JAZNCG010000103.1:0-5152 GCA_045587405.1 Ructibacterium sp.
ATATTTCCAATGGATATGCAAAAATTCGTGTAGACCGCCAATCTGCATGTGGTGGAAATTGCGCGGGATGTCACGGATGTCCGACTAATGCAATAATTGTTTCTTGCCAGATACCCAAAGATGAAAAATTGATTATAGGCGATTATGTTAAAATTGAGATGCCTACAAATATGTTTTTTAAAAAAGCTTTTTTAGGATATTCATTTCTCACAATATTAATTTTTGTTGGGGCTATTGTCGGATATTTAATTAATAATAGCGAAGGCATTTCAGTTTTAGGTGGATTTATAGGGTTAGTCATTGGTATTTTTATTGTGAAGATTATTGATGGCAAAGATAGCGTTAGAATGAATATAAAGAAAATTTCAAAATAGTCGAGGAAGAGATAATGAAAGAACCAAAACGAATAACAGTTTTTTTAGGATATTATGGAAGCGGTAAAACGGAAATTGCAGTCAATTATGCATTGAAGTTAAAAGAACAAGGCAAAGATGTTGTTATTATTGATTTTGACATTGTAAATCCATATTTCAGAACAAAGGATGCAGAAGAAATTTTATTAGCCAATAATATTAAACTTATTGCCCCTGAAAATGCAAATACAAATATAGAAAATCCGTCATTACCACCTGAAATATATAGTGTTTTTGATAATAAAGATATATATGTTGTTTTTGATGTTGGCGGAGGAGAGGATGGTGCAATTCCTCTTGGCAGATATTTTAGTAGGTTTATGGAAGAAGATATAGATGTTTTCTTTGTTTTAAATCAAAAGAGATTGATGACTGAAGATATAGAAGGCGCAAAAGAAGCTTTTTACGAAATAGCTTCTGTTTGCCGAATACCGATAACGGCGATAATAAATAATACACATCTTAAAGAATTTACTACTCCTGAAATTATAATGGAAGGACAGAAATTAGTTGAGAAAATATCAGATGAAATAGGTATACCTGTTTCATATATGTGCGGAACAGAAGAAAATTTAAGTGCTATACCGTCTATATATGATGATATAAAAATGCCAATTCATCTTTATATAAATCTTATGTTTTAGAAGGAGGGAAATTGTTATGGCTAAGGTAACATTTCGTACAGACAAATGTAAAGGCTGTGGACTTTGTACAACAGTTTGTCCTAAAAAAATCGTTGTAATGGATAAGGAAACAATTAATGAAAAAGGATTTCATCCTGCAAATGTATTTGAACAGGACAAGTGTATAGGTTGTGCTTTTTGTGCAACTATATGTCCGGATTGTTGTATTAAAGTTGAGCGCTAATTGTAGCAATTATTTAGTAGACTTATTCGCCCATGGGTAAGTTTGTGCTTATTATTTTCGTGGGCAGAAAGGCAATGGAATTTGTATGGAAAAAAAGGTCTTAATGAAAGGCAATGAAGCATTAGCGGAGGCTGCAATGAGAAGTGGATGCAGATTTTTCTTTGGCTATCCTATAACTCCGCAAACAGAGATTTCTGCATATATGGCAAAGCAGATGCCAAAGCGTGGCGGTACATTCTTACAAGCCGAAAGTGAGGTAGCTGCAATTAATATGGTGTATGGAGCTGCAGGCTCAGGAGCTCGTGTTATGACAAGCTCATCAAGCCCGGGTGTAAGTTTGAAACAGGAGGGGATTTCGTACATAGCAGGAGCTGATCTTCCTTGTGTTATTATTAATATTGTAAGAGGTGGTCCTGGCCTTGGAGGTATTCAGCCTGCTCAGTCTGATTATTTTCAGGCTACAAAAGGCGGAGGACACGGAGATTATCATTTGATGGTATTTGCGCCGTCTTCAGTTCAGGAAATGGCGGATTTAGCAAGTGTTGCATTTGATAAAGCCGATGAGTATCGTATGCCTGTTATGATTATTGGAGATGGTATGTTGGGCCAGATGATGGAACCGGTATCGTTTGGAGAAGAACGCGATTTGAATACTTTGCCTGAAAAGCCATGGGCTACAACAGGTACAGGTATGAAGCGTGAAAAAAATATTATAAACTCTTTGTATTTGACCCCAAATGAATTGGAAGATTTAAATAATCAAAGATTAGAGCGTTATAATTTAATTCAAGAAAAAGAAGTTATGTATGAGGAATACCAAACAGAAGATGCTGATTTAATTTTGGTTGCATATGGTACAATTGCAAGAATTGCTATGTCTTCTGTCAATATGCTTCGTGAACAAGGTATAAAAGCAGGACTTATCAGACCAATAACTTTATGGCCATTCCCAACTGAGATAATTAACAAACGCGCTGATAGTGCAAAAGCATTCTTAACTGTTGAAATGAGTCAGGGTCAGATGGTGGAAGATGTTCGTCTTGCTGTAAACGGAAAAAAACCTGTTCATTTCTATGGCAGAAATGGTGGTATGGTTCCTGACCAAGAGGCTATTGCTGAAGAAGCAAAGAAATATATTGAGAAATAAGGGAAAGGTGATTTAACGATGGAAACAATTTTTGATAGACCACACGCCCTTTGTGACGTGACAACAAACTTTTGCCCCGGTTGTACGCATGGTATAATTACTCGTTTGGTAGCCGAGGTAATTGATGAACTTGAAATGGAAGGTCAAGCTGTTGGTGTTGCTCCTGTTGGATGTAGCGTTATGGCTTATAACTTCTTCAATTGTGATATGCAGGAAGCTGCTCATGGTCGTGCTCCTGCTGTTGCGACAGGCATTAAGCGTGTTAATCCTGATAATCTTGTATTTACATACCAGGGAGATGGCGATTTAGCGGCTATTGGTACTGCTGAAACTGTTCATGCGGCGGCAAGAGCTGAAAATATATCAGTAATTTTTGTTAATAACGCAATTTATGGTATGACAGGTGGGCAAATGTCGCCTACTTCCTTGGTTGGTCAAGTTACTCAAACCACACCATTTGGAAGAAAAGTAGAAAATCAAGGTTATCCTATTCGTGTTTCAGAGATGCTTTCGACTCTGCAAGGTTCTGCATATATAGAGCGCGTTTCTGTAGATACAATTCCTAATATTAAAAAAGCAAAGGCTGCAATAAAAAAAGCCTTCCAATGCCAAATTGATAAAAAAGGATTTTCATTAATCGAAGTATTATCAACTTGTCCTACAAACTGGGGAATGAGTCCTGAGGAAGCATTGGAATGGTTGCGTGAAAATATGATGGAGCAGTATCCTCTTGGAGTATATTGTGACAGTACAGCAGAGGAGGCTAAATAATGATTCAAAAAATAATTTTTGCCGGATTTGGTGGTCAGGGAGTATTGTTTGCGGCTAAAACATTGGCTTATGCAGGCATGGATAGTGATTTGCAAATTTCTTGGTTGCCATCTTATGGGCCCGAAATGCGTGGGGGAACAGCAAATTGTTCTGTTATTTTGTCTGACGAGCCTATAGGTTCGCCTGTAATTACGGAGCCTGATATTTTGGTTGCTATGAACAAACCTTCTCTTGAAAAGTTCGAAAATTCAGTTAAGCCTGGTGGTTTGATTGTTTTAGATAGCTTTTTAATTGATAAAAAGGTTGAAAGAGATGATATCGATGTTGTTTATATTCCTGCAAAACAGCTTGCAGGAGAAGCAGGAAATGAAAATTTAGGAAATATTGTTATGCTTGGAGCAGTGCTAAAACATAGAGGTGTTATTACTCCAGAATTGGTGTATAAGAGCATAGAAGAGCATACTCCTGCTAAGAGAGCGGCTCTTGCTGACCTTAATAAAAATATGATAGATATAGGATATCGTTTTTAAATTATGTTAATATCAGTTAACCAAATAAACAAAAGCTTTTCGGGTAAAGAAATTTTGAAAAATATTTCGTTTACCATTGAAGAAAAAGTAAAATATGGTCTTATTGGTGTAAATGGAGCAGGGAAATCCACCCTGCTCAACATTTTGATTGGCGAATTGGATTATGATGATGGTGATATATATCGTAGTGAGGATTTATCCCTTGGTTACCTTAAGCAAAATTCAGGATTAGACAGACAAAGTACTATTATTGAGGAAATGCGAAAAGTATTTGAGGATGTTTTATCTGCTGAAGCTGAATTAAGACAGCTTGAAGAAAAGATGTCAGAAATTTTAGACCATGAAACAATAGAATACAAAAAGATATCATCTGAATATGTTAAAAAACAAGCTTTTTTTGATAGTAAAGACGGATATAATATTGATGTTAAAATTAAAACTATTCTAAATGGTATGGGATTCATGGATAAGGATTTAGAAACGCCTATTAACACTTTAAGTGGTGGAGAAAAAACTAGGCTTGCAATTGCAAAATTATTGCTTGAAGAACCAAAACTCCTTATTTTGGATGAACCTACTAATCATCTTGACTTTAAAACATTAAATTGGCTCGAGGAATATTTAATAAATTACAATGGAGCTGTCTTAGTTGTTTCACATGACAGATATTTTTTAAATAAACTTGTTGATAGGATTTTAGAAGTCGAAAGAGGAAGGTTAACTAACTATAAGGGAAATTATACCGCGTATTTATCTCAAAAAGATGAAAATAGAATCAGGCTTGAAAAGGAATATGAGGCTCAACAAGTTGAAATAAATAAACTTCAAACCTATGTTGATAAAAACATGGCAAGAGCATCTACTTCGAATAGTGCTAAATCCAGGCTTAAGATTTTGGAGAATATGGATGTTATTGAAAAACCAAATGGAGATTTAAAGCAAATAAAGTTAAAGTTTGAAACAATAAAACAACCATATAAAGATGTTTTAAAAAGCGAGAATTTAGAGATTATTGTTGGCAACGAAGAAAAAGTGTTATGTCAAAACATCAATTTGGATATTAAAAGAGGGGAAAAAATTGCCATTATAGGCGAGAATGGAATAGGAAAATCCTCGCTTTTGAAAACCATTCAAGGTATTATTCCACATAAAAATGGTATATATACTTGGGGAAAAAATGTTAGCTTAAGTTATTATGAACAAGAAAATCTTAATCTTGACCCTGATAAGTTAGCCATTGATGAACTTTGGGATAGATTTCCGCATATTCCGGAGGCTCAAATAAGAAAAGTTCTCGGCAATGTTTTATTGTCAAGAGATGATGTATATAAACCTGTAAAAGTTATAAGCGGTGGAGAGCGCGCAAAACTTGCTTTTTGTATTTTGATGCTTGAAAAATCCAATGAAGTCGGATCGTAGCCATG
>JAZNCG010000104.1:0-6430 GCA_045587405.1 Ructibacterium sp.
GATGTTTTCTTGAAACGCAAAAACCTCCTTCTTAACTTATAAATGCTTTTTTAAGCAAATTTTTTATAGTATATAAAGGTTTTATATGTTATACTCAAATATAATTAGGGATAGCATATTATGAATCAATATAATTTAAAAATTGAGGGGAGCTTTAATAATGAAACTTGGTGTTATGAATCCTGTACTGAATGAGTACACTTTTGAGGAAGCTGTTTCGTATCTTGAAGGTTTAGGCGTTCAGGCAATAGAAATCGGAGCGGGTGGTTTTCCGGGAGATAATCATTTAAAGCCCGTTGAATTGCTCAGCAACCCTGAGAATATATAAAAAGATATTAGCTGACCACAACCTTGAAATTTCAGGAATAAGCTGTCATGGTAATGCTTTGCATCCTCAGATGGCAAAGCAGAGCTTAAAATAAAACCCGAACAGGCGTTGCGTGTTGTTAAGGTTATGGAGGCTGCTTTTAAATCCAGCGAAACAGGAGAAACTGTAAAAGATTTAATTTAGTACATTTAAGGGGTTGTTACTATGCTTCAACTCCTCTGAATTTATTTTTAAGGAGTAAAGTGAAATGAATTATCAGGAAACCATTGAATATATTCATAAGACCCCTAAATTCAGCAGAGAGTTGGGAAACAATATGCTGAAAAAGTTGTTGATGGAGTTGAACAATCCCCAGAACGACCTTAAATATATCCATATTGCAGGGACAAACGGAAAGGGTTCAACCGCTGTAATGATTGCTGAAATTTTAAAAAACGCAGGTTATAGAGTAGGTTTGTATACATCTCCTTATATAGAGAGATTTAATGAAAGAATAAGAATAAACGGGGCAGAAATTCCAGATGTTTTTCTTGAGGAAATAGTTACAAAGATAAGAAATATCATAGAGGAAAAGGAAACACCCGTATCAGAATTTGCCCTTGATACAGCTGTTGCTTTTGAATATTTCAAAAGGGAAAAATGTGATATAGTTGTTCTTGAAACAGGTCTTGGCGGGAGATTAGATGCAACCAATGTAATAGAAAAAAATATAGTTTCGGTTATAACTCCAATCGGACTTGACCATACTCAGTATCTCGGGGAAACAATAGAAGAGGTGGCAAGGGAAAAATGCGGAATTTTTAAGAAAAACTGCCCAGTTGTTGTATCTGTCCAACAAGAGACGGGTGCTGTTGCTGTGATAAAAGAATGTGCTAATAGCACAAATTCACCGATTTATTACTCAAAAAAAGCAAAAAGAGATGGTAAGTATTTTACTGTAGATAACAGGAAATATGAGTTAAAAATGCAAGGTGATTTTCAGGCATACAATGCATCTCTTGCGCTGAAAACCATTGAAGTTTTGAGAGAATGTGGATTTAAAATATCAGAAAGTGCTGTGGAAAATGGCTTTAAAACAGCAGTTAATATTGCCCGTTATGAATATATTGCTGATAATATTATAATTGATGGCGGACATAATCCTCATGGGGCAAAAGCCTTGGTTGAGTCCTTAAAAAAATTAAACGAGCCTATTTGTTTATGTGTTGCGATGATGGAGGATAAGGATATAGAAGAGGTTGCAAAAATCCTTTCTGAGGTTGCAGTTAAAGTGGTAGTAACAGAGATTGATATGCCCAGATGCTGTAATGCAAAAAAAGTTGGAAATATTTTTGAGAAATATACAGATGATATTGTAATAATTCCAAACCTTAACAAGGCGATAGATAGAATAAAAGAACTTTCGCGTAATATGAAGGTTTGTGTTTGTGGCTCATTGTATTTGGTAGGTTCAGTAAGACAAATGCTGAGATAATTTATTAAGTTAAAATACAAAATGGGCTGTGTTTTTTACAGCCCATTAAATATAACCTGTATGCAAATTCATAGCTGAAATGTTATATAGTGTTATCTTTGGTTTCTATATTCTAAAGGGGAGCACCCCAAAATTGATTTGAATTTTTTACAAAAATTATTGGTTGAATTAAAGCCTGTTTTTGCAGCAATTTCAGTTACGGTATAATTAGTTTCTAAAAGCAATTCGATAGCTTTTTTAACTCTGTATTTATTGATATACTCCAAGAAATTTACGCCTGTTTTTTCTTTGAATAATCTGCTTAAATAAGAAGGGTTTATAAAGAATTTTTTTGCCGTATTATCAAGGGTAATATCGCTTGTGTATTCGGAATTGATGTAATGAAGCACTTTAGAAATAGTGTCAGAAGAAGTGCTTTTTTCAGGAAGTGCAAGTCGGGATAAATGAACTAAGAATTCATAAAGCAAAGCTTTGAGCATTAGTTGATTATTTTCATTTTCGTACTCATCAACAATTGTTGAGATTAGATCTGTAAGTTTCTTATGTGAATTGATATGGAAAATTCCATGCTTCGGCCATAAATTTTCATCAGTACATAGTGGTAGAAAGTCTTTATCAATATAAAATAAAATCCTTTTTCTTTTTGATTCTTTCGTTTTAACAGATGTGTGTATAGTGTTTGGAGGAACGATAACTAAATCTCCTTTCTCCACGGGGCACACTCCATTTTCGGTAAAATATCCGATTTCTCCGCTACACAAATAATAAAACTCATAAACAGAGTGCAGGTGTCTATTGACAACAAGACTTTCACCGTTGTGTACCTCAACTGAAAACATTGTTCCGTTCTTAAAAAAATCCATATTAATTTCACTTCTTTTCTATATTTTATATTATAAAGTAAGTATATCATAAAAAAGTAAAAAATGGAATACTAAATTCGAAAAAACAGTAAAAAAAACCTATTGATATAGCGATTTTTTTGGTATATAATAACATAAAAAACCAAAAGGAAAGGTGAATAAAAATGGAAATTATTAAAAGCAAGACAGCGAAAGATTTAGGAGAGGCGGCAGCTAAGCTTTCTGCTAAGAAAATAAATGAGGCAATTGCGGAAAAAGGAGAGGCAAGAATTATTCTTTCTACAGGTGCATCTCAGTTTGAAACATTGGAAGCCTTGGTTAAAGAAGATGTAGATTGGTCAAAAGTTGTTATGTTTCACTTAGACGAATATGTTGATATTGCAGATACTCATATTGCAAGCTTCCGTAAGTATTTAAAAGAAAGATTTATAAATATTGTAAATCCAAAGGAAGCGTTTTTAGTTGACGGAAATAATGCAGAAGGCGCTATTAAATTTTTAACAGAGAAAGTCAGAGAAAAAGATATTGATGTTGCGTTAATCGGAATAGGCGAGAATGCACATATCGCATTTAATGATCCCCCAGCAGATTTCGATACAAAAGAAGCTTATATAATTGTTAATTTAGACGAAAAATGCCGCAAGCAACAGGTTGGAGAAGGATGGTTTGATACAGTTGATGATGTTCCAAAGCAGGCAATTTCAATGACAGCATACCAAATCATGCAGAGCAAAACAATTATTTCGGCGGTTCCCCATGCTGTAAAGGCAAATGCTATTCGTTTGATGATGGAAAACGAGCTTACCAATACAGTTCCTGCAACGCTTCTTAAAGAACATAGTGACTACTATTTGTTTGTAGACGAAAACTCTGCCGGAGATACATTATAAAATGATTACTAAAATTAAAAACGGATGTTTGATTTTTCCTGATAAGGAAGAGAAGGATTTAAATTTATACATAGAAGATGGAAAGATAAAGGCTATAACAAATAAAGAGTTGGAGTTTGACAATGTCATTGATGTAGCGGGAAATTATGTTGCCCCTGGCTTTATTGATATACATGTTCATGGTGGCGGCGGAAGTGATTTTTCCGATGGAGGAGTGGAAGCGGTTGTTAAAGCGGCTGATACTCATTTGATGTATGGAACTACATCTATTTTACCAACAACTTTAGCTTGTTCAAGCGAAACTTTGATTGAAATTTTAAATGATATAAAAGAAGTAAAAGAAAAAAATCTTTCCCAAGGAAGAATTTTAGGTGTCCATTTAGAGGGACCGTATTTTTCCCTATCTCAATCAGGTGCCCAAAATCCGGATTATATTAAAGCTCCCGATAAAGAAGAATATGAGAATATAATAAATAAATTTGGCGATTTGATTTTGAGATGGAGTTTTGCTCCTGAACTTGATGGAAGTGAAGAATTTTGCAAAACAATTGCAGAAAATGGAATTTTACCATCTATTGCTCACAGTGATGCCATATATGCTGATGTAAAAAAGGTATACGATTTATCTTGCAGAAGTTTTACACATTTGTATTCGGGAATGAGTATGGTGACGAGAGAAAATGGCTTTAGAAGATTAGGTGTGGTGGAAAGCGCGTATCTTCTTCCTGATATAATGGCAGAGGTTATAGCCGACGGATGTCATCTGCCGGCGGATTTATTGAAATTAATCATTAAAATCCTCAGCACAGATAATATTTGTATGGTAACAGATGCTATGCGTGCGGCAGGAATGGGCGAAGGAAAATCCTATCTTGGACGAAAAGGCGAAGAAATGCCTTGTATTGTAGAGCAAGGTGTTGCTTTTGTTATGGATAAATCAGGATTTGCAGGTAGTGTTGCAACAACGGATAGATTGGTCAGAACTATGGTTAACGAGGTTGGTATGCCAGTTTATGAGGCAGTAAAAATGATTACCAAAAACCCTGCAAAGCATCTAGGAATATCAAATCTTGGAGAGCTAAATGAGGGAAATATTGCCGATATAGTCGTTTTTGATAAAAATATAAGTGTGCAACAAGTATTGGTTGGCGGCAAAGAAATTGAAATTTAAGGAGTGTTTATAGTGAAAAAATATGTTTTAGTCGGAGCGGGAAATCGTGGTAAGGATTCATATGTTATTCCTTTAACCAACAGCATGCAGGACTGTGTTAAAATCTGTGGAGTTTATGACTTAAATAGAAAAAGAGCTGAATTAGCTGCAAAAGAGGCAGCGTATCCAATTGATGTATATGATGATTTTGATACAATGCTTAAGGAAATTAACCCTGATGTTGTCATTGTTACAACAATTGATGCAGCGCATAGTGATTATATAGTTAAAGCTCTTGATTTCGGTTGTGATGTTGTAAGCGAAAAGCCTATTACAACTGATGAAACAAAAATGAAGGATATATATGAAGCGGAAAAAAGGAATGGAAAGAGTGTTAGAATAACATTTAATTGCAGATGTATGCCAACATTTATGCGTGTTAAAGAGTTATTGAAAGACGGAGTAATCGGAACGCCTTTAAGCGCGCATTATGAATGGATGCTGGATACTTCCCACGGAGCAGATTATTTTAGGCGTTGGCACAGAGAAAGAAAGAATTCTGGATCGTTGCTTATCCATAAATCTACTCACCATTTTGATTTGTTAAACTGGTTTTTTGAGGACGAACCCGAAAAAGTCAATGCTTTTGGTACAAGAAGATTTTATGGTACGACAAGGGAAAATCATGGCGAGAGGTGTCTTGATTGTAAATATGCAGATAGTTGTGAATTTTATACGGACCTAAATGCAGTAGACAATCTTAAAAATCTTTATTTGAATTGCGAAGATGTAGATGGATATTTTAGAGATGGATGCGTGTTCTCTGAAAAAATAGATATTGAAGATACTATATGCTTAAATATAAAATACAAAAAGGGAGCAGTTGCATCTTATTCATTAACGGCTCATTCTCCATATGAAGGAATGCGCATATCAATAAATGGCAGCAAAGGCCGCTTAGAACTTGTTGTAAACTATGCAGAAGGTACTTTTGCTGGAATAAATGGAAGTAGTATAACAATATACAACAGGATGGGGGAAAAGATTGAGATTTCTCCTAAAATGACTGAAACATTGACAAAATTTCCAGGATGGGCGCGCAAAAAAGATGGAGGCCACGGAGGCTCGGATATGCTTTTGTGTGATATGATTTTCCGCGGAACAACTCCTGACCCGATTGGAATTTTGGCAGATAGCCGTGCAGGTGCAATGTCAATCGGAATAGGAATTGCTGCAAATAAATCTATGCAAGAAAACAGGGCGGTTTCCTTAGATGAGTTTTATGATTTCTTAAAGTAAAAGGTGAAAGATTCGTTTTAGCAGGAAATATAGTTTAGCTCGGTTTTGCTTGTGTAAAACATTGAAATTTCTGCACAATTATAGGTTTTGGTGATAGTTGATGTAAATAACCAATGATGCTTCTGCAAGCAGTTGTCGTTTGGCAACTGCTTGTTTATTTCGTTGGATTTGTTTTCCCTGCCCTTTATAATGGTAAGGTTTTCGGTGAGGTTATGAGAGAATTGAAATATTGTGCTGGAAAATAAACTAAGAATAATAGAATATGACAATTTACACATCGGCAATATGCCTTTCAAAATTTGCATTAGTTTTATTTTGCGTACAAAATTACAAGATTTTTCATAGAGACACAAAAAAGGAGCTCCCAAGGAACTCCTTTTCATATATTAGAGATTTTTTACAGCTCATTTAAAATTACTAATAAAT
>JAZNCG010000105.1:0-11986 GCA_045587405.1 Ructibacterium sp.
AAACGCCTGCTATAACTATTATCAACTATACTTGAGTATTTAACAACATCGCCTGTGTGAGGAGCGTGAATCATCATTCCATCTCCAACATACATACCAATGTGGCTAACATAACTGCTGCCTACACCACTGTAAAATCCAACTAAGTCGCCGGGTGCCAAATCTTCATAAGCAACAGGAACACCATTTTTCATTTGGTCTGCAGCAACACGATTAATTGTATAACCAAGCTCTTTGTAAACATATTGCATTAATCCGCTACAATCGAAACCTCTGGGAGAGGTTCCCCCATATACATAGGGAACACCCAAATATTTTTTAACAACTTCAACAGCTGCTGCGCCACCCATAGAATCAAAATCAGGAATTTCGCCATCATGAATGGTTATGTAGTCTGCGGAAACATATCCACAAGCGCCGTTGTCGTCATATGCAATACGAATCCATCCGGGCTCTAACCACATAACATTAACATATGAACCAACAGGTAAAACTGATATAATCTCTGCATCTGTAGATGCTTCAGAACGAACATTTAATGTGCTGGCAGTTACAACGCCATATCTCTGACCAAAATCAGTAGGCTCTTCTGTTGCAGTTGCCGGAACTATAATCAAAGTTGATATTGTCATTATAGCGCAGATTGCGCCAACAAATCGTCCAATAAACTTATTTTTAAAATTCAAAACAAACCTCCAAAAGATTTAATTCGATATGCGATATATGTCAGGTTCACACCCCTTTCGGCATACTCTTTCGAACTTTTTTTATGTTTAATCGTAAACACATTTGCTATTATACAACATTTTCTCGAAAAAGTCAATAAATTGGGGGTTGAAAAGGGCGTAAAAATGCGTTTTGTAACACAAATGAAAAAAGCAAACCCCCATAAATAGGGCGTTTGCTGAATTGTGAACAAATTGTTAACAATGAAAAAACAAATCAAATTTATAAAAATGCTTTATGATTATAGCACTCTAAAAAGAATAAAGCAATTACAAAAACATTAATTTAATATTACAAATATGTTACAAAGTGTCGCGGCCATAATAATCAAGTTTTCCTTCTGTTATTTCCAGTTGGGCGTTCATTTTATCATTTATAGAAGAACAGAAGTTGTCAGCCTGTGAGGAGGGGACATAGATAGGGAAAATTACTTTATCAGCATATTCTATTTCACCTTTGATTATATCTGTCCATTTGGAGAGTTCGTTTTGTAACTTTCCGAGATTTGTATATTCGCATTTTATAAATATTTCTTTACATAATATCATTTCTAAAATGCCTGCGGCATCTATACCTGCCTTTGCGGATTTTGAATATGCATGAACCAGTCCGCCTGTGCCAAGTAGTGTCCCGCCAAAATATCTTGTTACTACAACTACAGTATTTGTTAGCCCTGACTTTTTCATCATATCAAGAACGGGCAGACCTGCTGTTCCACCGGGTTCCCCGTCATCACTGTATCGCATTATATTATTTTCTTCTATTATATAGGCGTATACATTGTGCGAGGCATTCCAATATTTTTGCTTAAGGGCGTTGATGAACTCTATTGCATCTGCCTCAGTTTCTATAGGCTTAACCGTGGCGATAAATCGTGAGCGTTTTTCTGTTATTTCTGCTTCCCCGTATCCACTGACGGTAGTGTATATATCTTTCATTTCTATTCTCCGTATCTTTTTTATCGTTCTTATATACTTGTTTATTATATGCATATAGTGAAACAATTTTTGTCGAATTGTGTCGAAAAAATAATTAAAATTATTTTTAGAGGTATTTTGATAATATACACACTAATTTAAGGGGTACTGTTTGCCTGAGGGGTCAATTCCATAGTTTTCTGTGTATATCAGTTGCGAGATTGGTACAAATGAGTATCCCTCGGATTGAAGTTTTTCTATAATACTTGGAAGAGCTTCGGGAGTATGTAGGGCTGCGTTATGGAACAGGACAATGGAGCCCGGTTTAACCTTTTCTGTTACTCGTTTTGTTATTTCGGGGGCAGAGAGATTTTTCCAATCAAGGCTGTCAACATCCCATTGAATTGTATAGCAACCGCTCTCGCGTACAGCTTGTATAACTGCATTGTTGTAATCGCCATAGGGTGCTCGGTGAAGATTTGGCGTTTTCCCTGTTATGGCTTCAATTTTTTGGTTACATTTTACAATTTCTTCTTGCATTTGTTCTTTAGAAAGCTTTGTCATATGTGGATGTGAATCGGAGTGGTTCATAATTTCGTGTCCTGCATCGTGAAGAGCTTTTACTGATTCTGGGAAATTATCCACCCAACTTCCAACAACAAAAAAGGTTGCTTTAATGTTATATTTATCCATAATGGATATAAGTTCGTCGGTATCCTCGTTGCCCCAAGCGGCATCAAAGGAGATTGAAACTATTTTTTCGTCTCCTTTGTCAACACAATAAATCGGTAAATCCCGTTTTGTATTGGCAACTGTTATTGCTTGGTTTTGCCCCAAGGAAATAATTAATATAAGACTTAAAAATATTGATAATCCTATAATGCAAGTTTTTTTGCTTAAAACCCAAAGTTTCATTATGTATCATTCCTTTCTTTTAGTTTATCCTTATGTAAGATTTTGCAATTATATACTTGAATTTTCTTGACATAATTTTTTGCCTGTGATAGACTTATAAGCGTATGGTTGATGGTTATTTTTTTAATCGAAGGTGAGTGGTTATGACAATTTCCGAACTTAATAAGCAGATTAAATCCGGCAGAGTTTTGCCTGTATATTTTTTTTATGGAGAGGAACAATATCTCATAAATAAGAGGATAGCAGACATTGTTGAAAAAATTGTTACTCCGGGGATGGAGGAGTTCAATTATTTTATTTTTGACGATAAGAAGATTGATGTTGAAAAAGTTATGGAGGCGGTTGAACAATACCCTCAAATGTCCGATAAAAAGGTTGTATTGGTAAAGAATAGTGGCTTTTTCAACTCCCAAACAAGCAAGGAGTACAAAAGACTTAAAGAGGCTTTTTTGGATATGCCAACTGATACTTGTCTTATATTTACAGAGAACAATTTCGATAAGAAAAAGGTTAAAAATTTAGATATAATAAATGAGTGCGGTGCATCTGTTTGTTTTGAATATTTGCCAATTAACAAACTTGAAATTTGGCTTGAAGATAAGTTTAATAAACAAGGAAAAAAGATTTTTCCTAAAGAGCTTTCATATATGGTTAAGGTTTGCGGACCATCTCTTGGGCGATTGTCGATAGAATTTGATAAAGTGCTCAACTGTGTAGGTGACAGAGTTAAGGTAACTTACGAGGATATAGATTCGGTTGTAGACAAAACTGCAGAATATCAGATATATGAATTGGTAAATAATATATTCGAAAATAAATCATCTTTGGCAAGGCGACAATTGAAGTTTCTGTTGGGAAATAGAGATGAGGTATCTCCGACAAGCATTATATCCGGTATAAATGCAAAACTTTATGAACTTTTAATGTGTAAGCATTTAAAAAGCATCGGGGCATCTGCCAATGAGATTGGAGAATATTTTTTATACAAAAGGCCAAGCTTTGTTGTTAATAAAACAATAAATGAAAGCAATAAATTTAGTGAAAGATATTTGCAGACAATGATGAAAAAAGGCTTACAATATGATTGTGATATAAAATCGGGAAAGATAGCAGGAGATGTTGCGGTAGAATTATACCTTACAGAGCTTATTATAACGACTAAGCGATAGAGATAATTAAAGCTATAACAACTTAATTTTGAAATTAGGTTGCTATAGCTTTTTTTGTATAACTTAGCAGACTTTTGCAAAAAATCTAAATTGTGAGGTGAAATTATGAAGTATATTAAATATGTGGCGATAGGAATTATAACAGGCTTGCTTAATGGATTATTTGGAGCAGGGGGAGGAAGTGTTGTAGTACCTGCTATGGAAATATTTTTAAAGACGAATGAGAAAAAAGCTCATGCAACAGCTATCTTAATTATATTAATGTTATCTTTGGTTAGTTCGTTCATTTATTTGAGTAAAGGCTTTTTCAACCTAAACATATGGGCTATGGTTACTATAGGCGGTGTTGCAGGTGGAGCAATCGGCGCAAAAGTTTTAGGGAAAATATCTCAAAAGTGGCTGAAGATTATATTTGGCGGAGTAATTATACTAACTGCAACAAAGATGATTTTTTAGGAGGAAAAAATGAATATTGTTATAGGATTTTTAAGCGGAATAATAAGCGGAATGGGAATAGGCGGAGGAGCAATTTTAATTCCTGCGCTGATATTTTTTGGAGGAATTAATCAGCAGATGGCTCAGGGGATAAATCTGTTATATTTTTTACCTACAGCCATAATCTCACTTATTATTCACATTAAAAACAAGAGAGTGGACATAAAAACAGGGGTAATAATAGGAGGTTGCGGGGTTGTAGGAGCAATAGGAGGGTCAATTTTAGCGATGAATATATCAGGGGAATTACTTAGGCGTATGTTTGGCGTATTTTTGCTTATTATTGGCATATATGAAGTATTTAAAGGAATAAAATCAAAGTTATAATGTATAAAGTTACAGTAAAAAGATAGGATATATTACAATATTTGTATATAATTTTTTTAAAAGTCCTTGACAAAACGCTTTACTCGTGATATTCTAAATAAAGGTTTTAGCACTCTACAATAGTGAGTGCTAACAAAAAGTTTCGGGGGTGTGGTTATGTCTTTTGAGGACATCATTCTTGATGAAAGAAAAAAACAGATACTCCGTACTATTGTTGAAGGCTATATAGAAAATGCCGAACCTGTTGGTTCAAGAAGTATTGCAAAGAGTACAGATTTAAATTTAAGTGCTGCCACTATCAGAAATGAAATGGGAGATTTGGAAGAGATGGGCTTTTTAGTTCAGCCTCATACATCTGCGGGCAGAGTTCCCTCGGGATTGGGATTTAGATTTTATGTAGACAGCCTGATGGAACGCTACAGAATGACAACGGCTGAAATTAAGAAGATGCGAGAGGCTATGCTTTATAAAATCAGGGAGCTTGATAAGATTGTTAAAGATGTTTCAGCTGCCTTTTCCAGTATAACAAATTTGCCGACATTTGGGGTAGTTCCCACTATGGAATATGGCTCTGTTAAGGGAATAAAACTTGTTGCTGTAGATTCTAAAGCGGTAATGGTCATTATTTCTGATAATTCGGGGCTTATAAAAAATAAGCTTTTAAGACTTAATGAAAATGTTGATGAAGAATTTTTGGAAAGATTGAATCAGGTACTCAATGAGAATCTAGCGGGGTATACCAAGTCGGAAATCAGCCTTGATAAAATTGTGGCTGTTGTTGATGCCGCAGGCAGTAAGCACGAAATTGTTACATCAGTTTTAGAACTTATACATGAGGCTATATCGGAAATTGACAAAAGAGATATTTATCTTGAAGGTGCAACAAATATATTGCGTTTTCCTGAATATAATGATATATCAAAAATAAAAGAAATATTGGAATTCTTTGATGATAAAAATACATTGGAAAAGCTTGTTAATTCCCTTCCTGATATTAAAGATGGGGAGGTTAAGCTGTTGATTGGTGAAGAAAATGAACTTCCACAGCTTAAAAATAACAGTGTTATTCTTTCAACATATAAGGTAGGAAAGGATTTGACGGGAGTTATAGGAGTTATTGGGCCTATGCGTATGGACTATGCAAAGGCGGTTTCGGGAGTTGAGTTTTTCTCTAAACATTTAGGTAAAATGTTAAGTGATAGGTTGGAGGGTGGCAATCCCGATATAAAAGGATTTTTAAATGCAATAGATAAAGGAGATGAATAGGTGTGAGCGAAAAGAAAGAGAAAGATAATGCAGAAAATATTGAAGCAGAAGAAACTCAAGAGAAAGCAGAAGATACAGTAGAGGATGCAGTAGAGGACGCAGTAGAGGATATATCTGAAGAAGATAAACCTGTTGAAAAGACACCATTGGAGAAAGCAGAAGAATCCGTTGCAAATCTTACAGACAGATTGATGAGAACAGCAGCTGAATTTGATAATTTCAAGAAAAGGTCTGCAAGAGAAAAAGATGAAGTATATTCAAATGCAGTTTGCGATACAATGGAGAAGATTTTGCCGATTGTTGATAATATGGAAAGAGCAATTATCGCAAGTGAAGAAAGCGGCGAAGAGGGAGCGGTTTTAGAAGGGCTAAAAATGATTAAAAAGCAGTTTGATGATTGCTTAGCCGCGATAGGTGTTAAACCTATAGAAGCTGTAGGAACAGAGTTTGACCCTGAAAAACACAATGCTGTTATGACGGCTGAAAGTGATGAAAAGGAAAACACTGTTATTGAAGAGTTTATGAAGGGCTATGTTTACAAAGATAAGGTCGTAAGACATTCTATGGTAAAGGTTAGCTGTTAAGAAATTTAATAATACTTAGCCGTTTAAACGGAAGATAGGAGATTTAATATTATGGGAAAAATTATTGGTATTGATTTGGGAACAACAAACTCATGTGTGTCTGTTATGGAAGGTGGAGAGCCTACCGTTATAACAAACCCAGAGGGAGCAAGAACAACTCCATCAGTTGTTGCTTTTACAAAAACAGGCGAGCGTTTAGTGGGTCAGGTTGCAAAGCGTCAGGCGGTTACAAATCCTGATAGAACAATTATGTCTATTAAGCGTGATATGGGTACAGACAGAAAGGTTAGCATTGACGATAAGAATTATTCTCCACAGGAGATTTCTGCTATGATTCTTCAAAAGTTGAAAGCTGATGCAGAAGCGTATCTTGGTGAAACGGTATCTCAGGCGGTTATAACTGTTCCTGCGTATTTTAGTGATGCACAGCGTCAGGCAACAAAGGATGCAGGTAAGATAGCAGGTTTAGAGGTATTGCGTATAATTAACGAGCCAACTGCCGCTGCTTTGGCATATGGTTTGGACAAAGACACAGACCAGAAAATTATGGTATATGACTTAGGTGGTGGTACATTCGATGTATCAATCCTTGAAATTGGTGATGGCGTATTTGAAGTTTTGGCTACAAGCGGTAATAACCGTCTTGGCGGCGACGACTTTGACGATAAAATTATGAATTTCTTGGCAGACGAATTCCAGAAAGAAAATGGAATTGACCTTCGTCAGGATAAAATGGCATTACAGCGTCTTAAGGAAGCTGCCGAAAAGGCAAAGATTGAGCTTTCCGGTGTAACAACTTCTAATGTAAACCTGCCATTTATTACAGCAGACCAGACAGGACCTAAGCATTTGGATATAACAATCACACGAGCTCAGTTTGATTCATTAACAGCTGACTTGGTTGAGAAAACTATGGAGCCTACCAGAAATGCTCTTCGTGATGCAGGGCTTTCTCCAAATGAAGTTGACAAAGTTTTGTTGGTTGGTGGTTCTTCAAGAATCCCTGCTGTTCAGGAAGTGGTTCAAAAGCTTATTGGTTCCGAGCCCCACAAGGGTATTAATCCTGATGAATGTGTTGCAATTGGTGCATCAATTCAAGCTGGTGTACTTTCAGGTGATGTAGAGGATTTGGTATTGCTTGATGTAACTCCACTTTCTTTGGGTATTGAAACAATGGGCGGGGTTTTCACAAAGCTTATTGAAAGAAATACAACTATTCCTACAAAGAAGAGCCAGATATTCTCAACTGCGGCAGACAGCCAGACAAGTGTTGAAGTTCATGTTCTTCAGGGTGAGCGTGAGATGGCGGCATACAATAAAACTCTTGGTAAGTTTAGCCTAACAAACATTCCTCCGGCTCCTCGCGGTGTTCCTCAGATTGAAGTTTCATTTGATATTGATGCAAATGGTATTGTTAAGGTTACTGCTAAGGATTTAGGTACAGGTCAGCAACAGGATATTACTATCACATCTTCGACAAATCTTTCTGATGATGATATTGAGAAGGCGGTTAAAGAAGCAGAGCAGTTTGCGGCAGAGGACAAGAAGAAGAAGGAAGAGGTTGATGTTCGCAACAATGCAGATAATATGGTTTACCAGACAGAAAAGACTCTTGGAGAGATTGGAGATAAAATAGATCAGGCTGAAAAAGATGGTATCCAGGCAGAGGTTGATAAACTTAAGGATATGCTTAAGACAGAGCCAATTGATGTAGAAGCTGTAAAGGCTCAGACCGAAGCAGTTTCACAAAAATTCTATGCGGTTTCTGAGAAACTTTATGCTGCGGCACAGCAAGCTCAACAGGCTCAAGGTGCAGACCCCAATATGGGTGGTGGAGCACAAGGCGGTCCTAATGGGGATAATGTTGTTGATGCGGAATACACAGAAGTTAACGACGATAAATAAGATATTATAGCAAGAGGCGGACACAGAATTTGTCCGCCTACTTGTGAGTAAAGGCGAGGTTA
Source organism: Ructibacterium sp. (assembly GCA_045587405.1). Lineage (GTDB taxonomy): Bacteria > Bacillota > Clostridia > Monoglobales > Monoglobaceae > Ructibacterium. The sequence goes on from JAZNCG010000105.1 coordinate 8,367, forward strand.
GTTTAATGGCAGAGAAGAGAGATTATTATGAAGTCCTTGGCGTGAATAAAAGTGCGTCAGGTGATGAAATAAAAAGGGCATACAGAAAGCTTGCGAAAAAGTATCATCCTGATCTTAACCCCGATGACAAAGAAGGAGCGGAAAAGAAATTTAAAGAAGCAACAGAAGCATATGAAGTTCTTAGTGATGCTCAAAAGAAGCAGCAATATGACCAATTTGGGCATGCTGCTTTCGACCAGGCTGCAGGCGGTGGATATGGCGCAGGTGGATTTGGCGGTTTTGATGGTTTTGATATGGGAGATATCTTCAGTAGCTTTTTCGGAGGCGGTTTTGGAGGTGGTCAACGCTCAAATCCTAATGCACCTAAACGAGGCAGAGATTTAAGTTATAATGTTGATTTAACCTTTGAGGAAGCTTGCTTTGGGGTTGAGAAAGATATAAGCATAAATCATTTAGAAAAATGTACATCTTGTGGAGGAAACGGTGCTGCCTCCGGAACAAGTCCTGAAACTTGTCCTGTATGTCATGGCTCTGGACAGGTAAGAGCGGTACAAAGAACTGCTTTTGGAAGTTTCCAAAGTGTGCGCCCTTGTGATTCTTGTGGAGGAAAAGGAACTATAATTAAAACTCCTTGTGCAGATTGTCATGGAGAAGGAAGTGTCAGAAAACCGAAGAAAGTTAGAGTTAAAATCCCTGCCGGAATTGACGATGGACAACAGGTATATGTTCGTGGTGAAGGTGATGCAGGTTTTAAAGGCGGAGCGTCGGGAGATTTGATTTTGAATATCAGAGTCAGACGACATAAGCTTTTTGTAAGACAAGGCTATGATGTGCTTTGCGATTATCCTATTTCATTTGTTCAGGCAACATTAGGTGCAGAGGTTCAGGTGCCTACAGTTGACGGAAAGGTTTCATATACCATACCTGAAGGAACTCAACCGGGAACAGTTTTCAGACTTCGTGGCAAGGGAATACCTAAGATAAATTCAACTCAGCGCGGGGACCAGTATGTAACCGTGAAGGTTGAAATTCCTAAGGGGTTAAGCGAAAAGCAAAAGGCTATGCTGAGAGAGTTTGACGATAATGTTGAACCATCAAAATATAAGCAAAGCAAAACATTTTTCGAAAAGATGAAAGAGATTTTTAAGTAATACTTATATAAACGCCGACGATAAATCGGCGTTTTGGTGTATATAAAATTTGAGATATGGAGCAGGCTTTATGGAGTGGATAAAGGTAACGATTACAACAACGGCTATGGGAATTGACCCTGTAAGCGGAAGATTATTGGATTTGGGAATAAACGGAATAGAAATTTCGGACAAAGACGATTTCAAAGAGTTTTTAGAGCAAAATCGTAAATATTGGGATTATGTTGATGAGGAGTTGGAAAAGCTTAAAGAAGCAGATACTACTATAAGTTTATACTTAAGCGACGGAACAGCAGGTTTTGAACAGCTTGCTGCGGTTAAAACTTCAATGCAGGAGCTTAAAAACTTAGATAGAGATAATAGTTTTGGAACATTAGATGTAGTAACGGATAAGGTAAAGGATGAAGATTGGTCGGAAATTTGGAAGCAATATTTTCATCCTATTCCTGTAGGTGAAAAGGTGTTAATAAGACCCGCGTGGGAAGAAGTTGAGAATGCAGATGGCAGAGTGGTATTTACTGTAAATCCGGGAATGAGTTTTGGCACAGGTTCACACCCAAGTACCAGATTTTGTATAGAGGAGCTGGAAAAGTATATTGAAGAGGGCGACTCAATTCTTGATTTGGGTTGTGGCTCGGGAATACTTTCAATTATAGGACTTTTGCTTGGAGCAAAAGATGCTGTTGCGGTTGATATAGACCCCAATGCAATTGATGTGGCTTATAGAAATTTAGCCCTTAATAATCTTCCCAAAGAGAGATATACAGCTATGTCGGGAGATGTAATAAGTGATGAGAATTTGAGGAACAGTTTTTGTAAATATGAAGTAGTTCTTGCAAATATTGTTGCTGATGTAATTATTGCACTTTCCAAGTATGTCCGAGCTTTTATGAAAGAGAATGGAGTTTTTATATGTTCAGGTATAATATTAGAAAGAGTAGATGAGGTAAAAACAGCATTAACTGATGCAGGTCTTATTATTCAGGATATAAGACATGATGACGATTGGGCGGTTATAACTTGCAGATAGAATCGATATTATTTGCTTGCAAAATTTTAGAGTATATAATATTAAAGACATAATTATATATGGAGGTGAAAATGTGCGACGCTTTTTTACAGAGCCTGAAAATATTGTTGGAAATACAATAAAAATAATTGAAGATGCTTCTCATATTGAACGCGTATTGCGTTTGGATATCGGAGATAAAATATTGGTATTTGATGGTACAGGCTATGAATATATTGCAAAACTTACATTGGTTGATAACAAAGAATGTGTAGCAGAAATTCTGGAAAAAATTTTTTCTGAGCAGGAGCCAAGCATAAAGGTTGGAATATTCCAGGGAATTCCTAAGTCCGGCAAGATGGAGGGCATAATTCAAAAGGCGGTTGAACTTGGTGTTTCATATATTGTTCCTGTTTCGATGGAAAGATGTGTTTCCAAAATAGAAAGCTCTAAAAAATCAGCGGAAAAGTTAAAGCGTTGGAATAAAATTTCTGTTGAGGCGGCAAAACAATGCGGAAGAGGAATTATTCCTCGGATTTTACCTGTTATGAGTTTTAAGGAGGCAATCATAGCTATGGTGGAAACGGATTTAGCTTTGATGCCCTATGAGGTGTTAGGTCATAATGGCGAAAAAACCTTGAAAGGAGTTTTAAAGTCAAAGGATTTTGAAACTATTTCAGTTATCATTGGTCCTGAGGGTGGTTTTTCTGATGAAGAAGCAGAGTTTGCAAAAGAAAATGGAATAAAACTTGTAGGACTTGGTAAGAGAATTTTAAGAACCGAAACTGTTTCGGGGGCTATGCTTTCGATGATTATGTATGAAAAAGATGAAATTTAGAGAGGATTGAAAACAGATGAAAAATAAGAAGAATAAGAGTGGAATGACTCGCAGAGAAAGAAATGATAAACTTACGAATTGGTATATGATAAATCTTTCGTGGGGTGTTGTAGGAATTTTAATTTTGCAATTTATAAATATGGGATATAAAAACATTTCTATGTTGCCATATATGCAAATTATAATGTGGGTGTTGTTTGGTGTCCTTGCTGTAGCGGGTGTTGTAGTTTATGCTTTGGGTAAAAAAGGTATTATAAAAAATTCCAGCAGAGCAACTAACTATGCGATAATGCTTGGTGTTTCTGCTTTGGTAGGTCTTTGGCTTGCTTTATATAATAAAATTCGTGTTATTCTTGAGGAAATTTTAAAAGTAATAAGCAGAAATGAGGGATTTTCTGTAACATCATACTGGAATGTTTATATTCCTATGACTGCAATTGGAATATATTTGGTTATTGCCTTTATTTATTACATAGTAAATATTTTCAAAAAATAAAAGGGCGTTTTAAAAAAGAAGAATTAAAAAGTAATACTAACCCTTCTGCCAAATTAATGGTAGAGGGGTTTTGTGTTTTTAGAATATACACATTTAATTCAAATAAAATGTGTATATTTGCCATAG
>JAZNCG010000106.1:0-5780 GCA_045587405.1 Ructibacterium sp.
TTCAATTAAAAGTTTAGCCACATAATGCAGATTATGTGGCTATGTTAATTTTGGAGGCTTAAATATGAGCGAAAATGAATTAAGAAAACACAGATGTTGCTTCACAGGTCATAGACCAAATAAACTTAACCATAATGAAAAAGAAGTAAAGAAACTACTTGAAAAAGCAATTGATGAAGCAATAGCAGATGGATATGTAACTTTCATAAGTGGTATGGCGCCCGGTGTGGATGTATGGGCTGCTGAGATAGTTTTAGACAGGAAGAGGAAGAATAAAAATCTGCACCTTGTTTGCGCTCTTCCACATCCTGGATTTGAAAAGAGAAGGAGTGAAGCTGAAAAACAGTTATATGAAAATATATTACAAAAAGCAGACCTTGTAAAAATGATTAATGCTCATTATTTTTCTGGTTGCTATCAAGTTAGAAATACTTGGATGGTAGATAGGTCAAATCTTGTTATATCAGTGTTCAATGGTCAAAAAGGCGGAACGAAGAACACTATAGATTATGCATTTAAAAAAGGAGCGTTGATATATAGTGTACTTGATTAAAGAATTTAAAAATTGTATCCTTTTTAAAGTGGCTAATATGCTTTTTGAAGGAATATCGAGAATTTTAAAAAACACAATATGTCATGGTACTCAACTGCTCATCCGGTGCAAACAGTGTTGTTATAACCACAGGCGGTTTTTGATTTGCAGTTAGACCAAACCGCTATTAAAATAGCACCTCTGAAAATCAGAAGTGCTAAAAATTATTGTTTAAATTTGTTCAGTGTTTTTTGTCGTAAGTCTTATATAATGGTTATTTATTCAGCTTTTTACTTTGAGTGATTTTAGAAGGCAGAACACCAACATGCTTTTGAAATACTTTTGAAAAATATGACATGTTTTCAAAACCGCACTTGTATGCTGCTTCAGATACACTCATTCCATTTAAAATAAAAATATTTGCATTTCGGCATCTCACAGTATTAATATACGCAAAAAGTGTTTGCCCTGCATACTTTTTGAATTCTCTGACTAAATAATACTTACTTGTTGATGAATACTTTGCGATTTCATCTAATGTTATATGATTCATATAGTATTTGTTGACATATTTTATGGCTTTTTTTAAACATTCTATCGATGACTTTTCTGGAGTGTTTTCTGTTTCATTTGTGATTAAGTGTTTATCCAAAAGTTCTATTAGTAAAGAAAGGAGTATTTTCCTTAATTTTAATATGTATATTTGATGCGTCATGTTTTCCTTATTATTTGTGATATTAAGGAGTTGTTTGTATATATCCCAGATTTCTTCGTCGATAATTTTCTTTTCAAAATAGCAGTCGGATATGTCAATGCCGATTTCATTGTAAAAAGATTCATATATAATGAGGTAGTGATATGTTACGGTGTTTCCGTTTTCACAGTAAGTTCTGTGCATTGCATTTGAGTTAATCACTACAATGTCGCCTTTGTTCATTGTAAGTTTATCTGCATTATAATTTATATATCCGCTTCCGGCTGTCACAAACATAAGTTCAATATCCTTGTGCCAATTGTGAAGTCTTGTTACATCTATTGTATGCTCTTGAAATTCGCACAGGTCCTCCCTGTTAGAGGATATTCTGACTTCATACATTGGGGGAGTATCCATTAATATCATCCTTTGCAAAAAATGTTATTTATAAAAGTATTATATAGTTATTCCATAAAAAAATCAAGTGCTTTTACATTATAAATAGACTAATTACTGATTAAATTTGTTCGATGCTTATTGTCACACTGGTGAGCAATATTGTGTTATTGAATGGCAATATTAAACATTGCATATGAATGCTTGTGGGTGTAAAATGTTATATATATAAATATTGTAAAGGAAGATATGATGTATTGTAACAATATTAAATCTGTAATTATTGACTATAAAATTTTAGGTAATTTTGAAAATGCAAAAGACTTTGTAGATGAACTTAAAAACAATAATGCAAAAGTCATTTTGTGTTGCGATAATGAAATCTTAAATGATTATAACAATGTGTTTGATGCTGTTATAAAAAAAGATAATTACAAAAACATCGAGGAAAAAGTTCACACGCCTTTATTTCATTGTGCTATATTGGAAAGCACAGTGGAAGGTATTGAAGCTGCGTTAAACCAAGGCTTAAAAACGGTTGGTGTTGGTAATTCAGATCTAAAAACCATGGCTGTACCATATGCCGAGACTCTTGAAGATATAAATGTTAAGACTTTTTTAGAATCAGGGAAAATACAACCATATGAAGTTGATCCATGGAAGATAATAGAGAATGATATTGATGCCTGTGATTACGGACATATAGCAAGTATGTTTTCTCTTGGAAATGGTTATCTGGGACTGCGTGGTACATACGATGAATATGATGAAAAAGTAACTGATGAATCCGGAATGTATATTAACGGTATTTTTGAAAGTGAACCGCTTAACCATTTATGGGAATTTAAAGGATATGCTCAGAATGAACAATATACTGTAAATCTTCCGGACTGGAGAATATTTGAGGTATATGTTGACGATGAAAAGGCGTGCTTTTCCAATAGCGGAATGTCAAATCACCGAAGAGAACTTCATATGCAAACCGGCAAAATTGTCAGAAATTTTGACTATACTTTTTCTGATGGTAAACAAATACATGTAAAAAGCATCAGAATTTTAAATATGGATAATGTACACAGTGCCCAAATTAAGTTTGAAGTAACTCCTGTAAATTTTGATGGAACTGTTGTTGTAAAATCCCGTGTAATAAAAAATAAATTGATTAACGGGAAAAATGTAACTTTTGTAACCGATGAAGAAAACCTTGATAATGGTGTTTTACTTCTTGTTCAAACCAAAAACACCGCTATGCAGGTTGCTTGTGCTGTTAGACATAAAATTACAAATGCCGCTGAAATAACTGTTTCAAATGATAAAGATGAGTGGTACTCAGAATACACTTATAAACTAAATCGTAATCAAACAGTTTCAATTGAGAAATTTGCTTCGTTTTATTCATCTGTAGATAGTGAGACAGATATTGTTTCAAAAGCAAAAAAAGAAAATGCAGATATCTTAAACTGTGGTTTTTCTGTTCTTGAAAAAAATCAAGAAGATTTTTGGCGAGAATATTGGATAAACGGAGATGTTGTTGTCGAAGGATGCGACAAAGATCAACAAGCAATAAGATTTAGTTTGTTCCATCTAAGACAGCAGCTTCCAACACTAAACGATATGTCAATTGGTGCAACAGGACTTACAGGAGCAAACTACAGCGGAAAAGTTTTTTGGGATACAGAAATGTATCTGATGCCTTACTATAACTATACATATCCCGAAACCTGCAAAGGGTTGTTAATGTACAGATATAAAATTCTTGACAAAGCCCGTGAAAGAGCCAAACAGCTTGATGGCGTAGGTGCTCTTTATTCGTGGTGCAGTATAGATGGCGAGGAAACAAGTGTTGTTTTTGAAGCATCCACAGCAGAATATCACATAAACAGTGCCATTGCTTATGCTATTTGGAGATATTATGAATTAACCGGAGACAGAGAGTTTATCTACGATTATTGCGCTGAAATTTTGTTTGAGACAGCAAAGTTTTATGCGCACAGAGGACAATTTACTCCGGAACGGGATAATAAATTCTGCATAAATGTTGTATGCGGACCCGACGAATATGCTTGTGGAGTAAATAACAACTGTTATACTAATTTTATGGTGCAGTTTCATCTGAGGTTTGCTCTCAGTATTTACGAAGAAATGCTAAGAAATGATAGTAATAAACTAAAGGCGCTTTTGAACAAAACAAAAATAGATAATTCCGAACTTGAACTGTGGAAAAAAGCAGCAGACCAAATGTACTATTACAAAGACGAAAATGGCGTATATGCCCAGGATGACACATTTTTTTATAACGACAGCGTAGATATGTCCATGATACCAAAGAACTATGATATCCGCTCAATGTTGCATCCTCTTAATTTATGGAGAATCAAAGTTTTAAAACAGGCTGATGTAGTACTTTTGAATTTTGTCCAGGGCGATAAGTTTACTGTTGAAGAAAAGAAAGCAAATTATGATTATTACGAACCTATAACCAATCACGGTTCATCACTTTCAGCAGCAATACATTCTATTATGGCGAATGAAATAGGGTATTATGATGATGCTTATAACTATTTCAGGAGTTCCGCCTATATGGATATTAGTGATTTCAAGAAAAACACAGGTGGAGGTCTTCATGTTGCTTGTCTTGGAGGCGTATGGATGTCTGTTGTACATGGTTTCTTTGGTATGCGATTGTACCCAACTACAGGTTTGCAGTTTGAAACTCATCTACCTCAAAATTGGACAAAATGCAATTTCAGGATAAACTACAAAGGTTCACTAATTGAGATTTACGCAACAAAAGAGAAAACTGAATTTACACTCATTAGCGGCAACGGATTAGAATTTATGGCAAATGGACAATTAATCAGTCTTGATAATAAGAAATTAGTTGAAGTCCATAATGAGGTGAAACAAGGATGAACAAGGAATATATTTTGATAAAACAAATCAATAACAGACTTCGTGGTGTAATTAGAATGGAAATATTCTCTCCATAAAAGTTTGGTGAAAAAGGAGAAATGAATAAAATGACTTCAATAGTTTTTACAGGAGATATTGCTTTTTCAAAATATTTTAAGGATCATTGGAATAAACAATTTCTTGATGAGTCAATTATAGAGTTTTTAAAGGAATCTAATCATATTGTTGCAAATGTAGAATGTCCGCTTACAAGTTCAATTGTAACAAGTAAAATGGAGATCACTCATTTTAGCAATCCTGAGGCGGGAAAATGGTTTAATGAGATTTCTGCTGATATATGGACACTAGCCAACAATCATATTCTTGATTGTGGCGAGGTTGGTATGACTGACACTATGAAGGTTGCAAGGGAAAACAATGCAATAACAGTTGGGGCAGGATCTAATGTGGAAAATGCTTCAAAATATATTACATTTGATATTGAGGGTGGAATTGGAATTTTCTCCGTTACATATAAAAGAGGAGAATTTATCAGAGCAACAGAAGATAGCCCGGGATGTGTTCTGTTTGATGACACCAAGAGGATTAAAGAAATCATAAAAGAAATAAAATCAAAAAATAAATGGTGTATAATTATTGCACATGGCGGTGATGAATTTTGTAATTTGCCGATGCCATATATGCGGAAACTGTATAGAAAATTTTTGAAATTTGGCGCAGATGTAGTAGTAGGACATCATCCCCATGTAGTTCAAAATTATGAAAAAATAGGAGATAAAATGATATTTTATTCGCTGGGAAATTTTGTTTTTGATACAGATTATCAAAGGAAACAAAAGTATAGTGAATATGGTATTTTACTTAATCTAAGTTTTGAAAATAATACTTATTCATGGGATTATATCGCAACAAAAGTAAACAGAGAGAGTCAAACTGTTGAAAAATCAGAGGCACCTGAAATTTTTACAGAAATAAGCGAAAAAGACTATAAATTATTGTGGTCCCTGGGTGCAACGAAATTTATGGATAATTTCGTTGTGGCGAAAAAATTTGTTATACCAAAAGCAAAGGATTATAACAGCTTTAATTGGTTCAATATGCATAGAGAAAAGATAGGGTTAAAAAATACGATTTGCCTATACTGTGGGAAAATAGTTTCTAAACTTTCATTATGGAAGTTTGCAGACAAAAAACTTTGTGATTATATTGAACAAAAATAAAGGTTTCTACTATATCACTAGTAGC
>JAZNCG010000107.1:0-6252 GCA_045587405.1 Ructibacterium sp.
CAGATAAAAGTAGATGTAAGATTTTATGGCGAATCTGTTTGGCTTACTATTGATCAAATGGCAGAATTATTTGAAAGAAATAAATCTACCATTTCAAGACATATAAAAAATGTATATTCTGATAAGGAATTATTGCCTGAGGCAACTGTTGCAAAATTTGCAACAATTCAAACAGAGGGTGACAGAAAGGTTGAAAGAAATCTAGATTACTATAACCTTGATGTAATAATTTCTGTAGGATATCGTGTTAAATCCTTGCGAGGAACACAATTTAGACAATGCACGATTGGGCAGAGCATTTAGATAAAATCCTTACAATGAGTGGGGAACAACTACTTATTGGTGCAGGCAGTATTTCTCACCAGCAAGCTATTAACAAAGCAACTAACGAGTATAAGGAGTACCAAGCAAAAACTTTGAGTGAAGTCGAGAGAGATTATTTGGATACTATAAAGGCTATAGAAGATAAAGCAGAAAAAAGAAACTAAATTTTTTTATTCCTGACTTGACACGAGTAAGAATTATGTCGAATGGTGTTGAAAATAATGATTTAATGATACTGTAGTTGAAATATTAGAAAATGTGAAGGATGTGTTTTTATGGAAATTTGCCCGAAATGTCAATCATCACTAAGCGTGGATGAGATTTCTATGGGGATATGCTTTTCTTGCGGAAATTCGATTAAGGAATCATCACATAAGGAGTCTCCAAAGCCAGAACACAATTTTGATGATGTGATTAGAAAACAAGTATTGAAAAATCACTTGTTGAATACAGGGTTTACGTTTGAGGGATATTCGATAAAGAGATATATATCTGTTGTCAGTGGACAAGTCGTACTAGGAACAGGTTTTTTATCAGAATTTACTGCATCTTTTTCGGACTTCTTTGGAGTTCAATCTAACAAATTTGCTGAAAAATTAGAAAATGCCAAAAATGCCGCTATGGAAAAAATGATTTTGAAATCCTACGACTGCGGTGGAAATGCGATAATTGGTGTTGACTTTGATTACATAACTTTTCATGGTAATATGATTGGTGTTGTAGCGAATGGGACGAGCGTTATTGTTGAAGAAGAGAAGTGATTTTTATGAGTATAAAAGGAATTCTCATTAAATATTACTCGTGTCAAGTCCATACAATTTAATAACATAGTTTGCCGATAATAAATATTTACATATACTATCGGATGCGGGAAATCCAGTATTCTCGCGGGTTCTAAAGAATTTTGTTCGGAAAAACTACAGTGAAAAAATCAGGAAAAAGTAGTAGGTCCTAAAATTCACTGTTCACCCGACTTAACACGAACTACATTAAAAAAGTTTGGCATCTAAACCTTATATCACAATGAATTGCCTTCGGCGTGAATTGGAAGCCTTTGGGGAGTAGCATTTAAATTGTATTATTGATTGTAAGGTGTTGTAATACAAAGGAATATATTAATTGGGTAAAATATATTGAATATAGAAAAGGAAGAGGAGAATATTATGATTAAGGGAAATGTTATTGTAGGACAATCAGGCGGACCTACCGCTGTTATTAACGCCAGCCTTGCAGGAGTTTTTAGTGAAGCTAAAAGGATGGGCATTGAAAAAATCTATGGAATGAAAAATGGAATTGAGGGCTTGTTAAAGGGTGGATATGTTGAGCTTACAGAGCATATATCAAATGCAACAGACATAGAATTATTAAAGAGAACTCCTTCGTCCTATTTAGGAAGTTGCCGATATAAGCTCCCCAAGTTTGAGGACAACGAAGAGGTTTATAGGACAATATTTAATACTTTAAACAGCCTTAACATAAAATATCTCATATACATAGGCGGAAATGATTCAATGGATACCATTATGAAATTATCTGCTTATGGAAAGAGAGTATCAAGCGATATAAGATTTATGGGGGTGCCAAAAACTGTAGACAATGATTTGGCTGTGACGGACCATACGCCCGGCTTTGGAAGTGCGGCAAAATATGTTGCCTCTTCTATGAAAGAGGTTATAAGAGATAGTAGCGTTTATGATATGAAATCTGTTACTATTGTGGAGATTATGGGCAGAAATGCAGGTTGGTTGGCAGGTGCATCTGTACTTTCCAAAGACGAGGATTGCTGTGGCCCTGATATGATTTATCTTCCTGAACGGAATTTCGAATCTGACAAGTTTTTGGCTAAAATAGAACAGAAAATGAAGGAGAAAAATACGGTTGTTGTTGCTGTTTCGGAGGCTCTTAAAAATCCTGAGGGAGTTTATATCTGCGAAGAGAATTTGTCCTATTCGGCAGCAGATGCTTTCGGGCATAAAATTCTTACAGGCTCTGCCTTGTATCTTGCAGAGCTGGTTGGAAAAGAAACAGGAATAAAGGCAAGGGGAATTGTTTTTAATACCTTGCAAAGATGCGCGGCGCACCTTTCTTCCAAGTGTGATGTAGATGAGGCTTTTTCCGCAGGTGAAAAGGCGTTGAATTTAGCAACAGATGGGCACAGCGGAGAAATGATAATCTTTAATCGTATTTCTGATGAACCTTACAGAATGATACTGGAAACAAGCGATGTTACCAAGATTGCCAATGCGGAGAAGGTTGTTCCTGATGAATGGATAACAGAGGATGGAACATATGTCAGTCCTGAGTTTGTTAAGTATTGTAAGCCTTTGATTGACGGAGAGGTTTATCCCTATATGTCACAGGGGTTACCTAAGCATTTGGTTTTAAAATAATGCTTCAAGAAAGGAATATATTATGAAATTTTTAAAAAAGCTCTTAATATTGGCTTTGATTGTCGGTGCCTTTTACGGTGGTTATATTTACAGAGCAAAAACCATGGAAAAGGAACTGAATTTGGATACAGAAACAGAGAGCTTAAACTCGAAAAAGAGTAGTGAAAATAATGGTTTAGACGAAAAGCCAGCAGAACAAGTCAGCGCATCTGCAACCCCAGCTGACGGCTCCGAAAATAAACAAGACCAAAAATCCCAAAAGGATTTAATTGTCGGGGCATGGAGTTACAGTTCTATGGTTGATAAAAACGGAAATGCAGTTTCGCCTAAAGATGTTAAAGGTGACGGCGAGTTAATAGGACTGTTGTTCAAAGCCTTGTCCTCGGGAGCGAATGCGGAGTTTACCTCGGCAGGAAAGCTGAAAATTAGTTTCATTTCTGTAGATTATGCATTTGATTCGGCAAGTACCATCTCTATAAGCGGTGGAATGTTACCTCAAAGTTTTAGCGGTGTGCCTGTTAAGGTTACGGAGAATAATTTAAATATTACTGTAGGTGGTTATACGCTGATAATGAAACGCGCATAGAAATAGGGCAAGAACCCGAAAAAGAAGGTAAAAAAAGGTGAGATTTCCTCGTAAGGAAGCCTCGCCTTTTGTGTTTCATTTATAAATTCAAGAGAGTTTCGGCGTTTTTGTAAAGAATTTTATCCATAACATCTGCCGAAAGGTTAAGACCCTCTAATCTTTTAAGTTCGTTTTTGTGAGTCCACATAGGGTAGTCTGTTGCAAAGAGAACATAATCAGAACCATAGTGGGAAATAAGGGACTTGAGTTGTTCGTCGGACAATAAAAAGCTACTGCTGGAGGTATCAACCCATAAACTGCCTCCCTTTAAAACCTCGACAGCCTCTTCCCATTGGGAATAGCCTGCAAAATGGGCACCTATAACCTGAAGGTTTGGGAAGTCTTTTAAAACCTTGGCAAGCCTTTTAGGGTCACTGTGAGAATATTTTGTGTCACCCATATGAAAAAGAATAGGAAATCGTCCGCTTGCGGCATCGTACAAAGGGTACATCTTAGGGTCGTCTATATCAAATTTCTGAAAATCAGGGTGGAGCTTGATGCCTTTAAGACCTAACATTTCCGCTCTGTCCATTTCTGAAAATATATCCTCAAAATCCTGGTGCAGAGCCATAAAGCCGATTAATTCATTTGGAAAACGCTCAACAGAATCGTGGATAAAATTATTTATGCTTTCCACCTGTTGAGATGTTGTAGCAACAGAATGAACCAAAAATTTAGAAACTCCTGCCTGCTTTCCTCTTTTTATCAAGGTTTCAACAGTTCCGTCCTGGTCCATTTCTATATTATAAAATTTGCCTATACTTTCAACTGCTGCCCGACTTATTTTAGGTGGATATATATGGTTATGACAATCTATTATCATTGGTGAAGTTAACCTCTTTTCTGATATGTATATAATATAGTATAGTGTAACGGATATAGTATAACAGATTACAAAAAAAATTGCAAGGTTTTTGGAATTTACTATTGTTTTTTAAACGAATATCTGCTAAAATTATTTTGATAATAAATGAAAAACGGAGAAATAATTATGGAAAAGTTAACAAGCAAACAAAGGGCTATGCTTAAGGGATTGGCAAATTCTATCCCTGCTCTTTACCAGATTGGGAAAGATGGGGTGTCCGAAAATATGATAAAGCAGTTCGTAGATGCTTTGGAGAGCAAAGAACTTATTAAGGTTCATGTTTTAGACAACTCCTTGGCAGACCCTCGTGAGATTGCAGACCAGGTTGCTGAAAAAACAGGAGCGTTGACTGTTCAGGTTATAGGCAGTAAGTTTATTTTATATAAGAAATCAAAGGAAAATCAAAAGATTTTTTTGTAAAAACAGGGTGAAAAGAGAAAAAATATGAATGTTTATGATTTTGATAAAACTATATATGACGGTGACAGCACGGCGGATTTTATATTCTGGTGCTGCAGAAGAAAGCCGACTCTTGGGGTGAAGTTTTTGTCGGGGGCGGTAGCTTTTGGCGGATATCTCATAAAACAGTGCGACAAAACTTATTTTAAAGAAAAGCTCTATAAATTTTTAGGAGCCATACCCGACATTGATGGCTGGGTTAAGGAATTTTGGGAGGAAAATCAAGAGAATATCAAAGCATGGTATCTGGTTCAGCAGAAGGAGAACGATGTTATAATCTCCGCGTCCCCATATTTTCTTTTAAAACCTATATGTGATAAGTTAGGTATAAAATATCTTTTGGCATCTAATGTGGATAAAGATACGGGAATGTATTTGGGGGTAAATTGCCACGGCGAAGAAAAGGTCAGAAGATTCAAGAAGGAGTTTGACGAGGAAATTGACGAGTTTTACTCGGACTCTTTTTCAGATGCACCTCTTGCAAATATATCTAAAAAAGCCTTTTTGGTAGACGGAGATAAGATTATTCCTTGGGAAGAATAAAATTAATAGCCTGAAAACAAACAATGGTGCGACCCTATTACAGGGAACGCACCATTTTATAATTCTATGTGTTAAAAAGCCTTAGTTGGCGGGTTTTGAATAAACGCAACCACAATAGTTTTGCCTGTATAAATTGTACTGAGCGGAAAGTTCTATGGAACGCTTATAGCCCTCTCTTTTTTTAAAGTCCGAAGGCAGGTAGGAGATTTTGTATTCGTCGGCAAGGGCGTTGCCGATTTCATTCAGCTTTTGGGCGTTTTTTAAAGGGCTAATGCTCAGGGTTGTGCAGAAATAGTCAAAGCCTTCAGCTTTTGCAAGAGAAGCAGTTGCACGAAGCCTTAACTCATAGCAGGAAAAACACCTGATGCCTCCTTCGGGAGCGGTTTCAAGACCTTTTGCCATTTTTTCAAAGGCAGAATTATCCCAATCACAATCTATTATTTTTACAGGATTTTTAAAGGGCATACTTTTAATTAATCGTATCTGCTCAGACTTTCGGTAGGAGTATTCCTCCAAAGGCGAAATGTTGGGATTGTAGTATAGCAGAGTTATGTTAAAAAATTGGTTTAAGTATTCAAGAACATAGCTACTGCAAGGGGCACAACAGCTATGAAGAAGAAGAGTAGGAGTTTTCCCTGAATTTGAAATATCCGCTATTAATTTATCCAACAATTTTTGGTAGTTGATTTTTTGTGACTCCATATATACCCTCCTTTGAATGTGCGTTAGCACGATTTATGAGTTGTAGGCTCAATTTATTATAATATTAGTGAATGGCTTAGAGGCCACTCATCAAATGAATAATTAATAATGAATGATGAATAATTGTGGTTGAAAATCGCAAGGCGATTTTCTTATTTTATTATTAAATTTTCATTATTCATTAGCGTAGCGACTTCATTATTCATTAAATTCATCTATTGAGATGAATTTATTATAACATAGGTTTTGTTGATTTTCAATGGAGGGAATATTTGTTTTTGAAAAAAATATGACTATTTTCAATATTATTTAAAAAAAATAAAAAAAACACTTGCTTTTTTGAA
>JAZNCG010000108.1:0-6633 GCA_045587405.1 Ructibacterium sp.
ATTATTGGTTTAAAGGAACAAATCAAAACAGTTCACAAATCCTTACATAATAAAACAGGGGCAGGAAGTGATTTTCTTGGTTGGGTTGATTTACCTGTTAATTATGATAAAGATGAGTTTGTTCGTATAAAAAAAGCTGCAGAAAAAATAAGAAACGATTCAGATATTTTGGTTGTTATAGGTATCGGTGGTTCCTATCTTGGAGCAAAAGCTGCTATTGATTTTTTAACAGGACCATTTTATAATTATACAAACAAAACTCAAATTCTTTTTGCAGGAAATAACATCAGTCCTAACTATTTAAATTCTATAATAGAGTGTTTAGAGGGAAAAGATGTTTCTTTAAATATTATTTCTAAATCGGGAACAACTACAGAACCCGCAATTGCATTCAGAGTTTTGAAGAAGTATGTTGAGGATAAGTATGGCAAAGAAGAAGCCAAATCAAGAATATATGCAACTACAGATAAATCAAAGGGAGCTCTTAAAAATTTAGCTGACAGTGAAGGCTATGAAACATTTGTTGTTCCTGATGATGTAGGCGGAAGATATTCGGTTTTGACGGCAGTTGGATTACTTCCTATTGCAGTATGCGGAGCTGATATAGACAAAATGATGCTCGGTGCCGCTGATGCTGTTGAATTATACAGCTCTGATGATTTGATGAATAATGAATGTTACCAGTATGCGGCAATACGAAATATTCTTCACAGAAAAGGCAAAAATATAGAAATGCTCGTAAATTATGAGCCTGAGTTGCAATACTTTACAGAGTGGTGGAAACAACTTTTTGGTGAAAGTGAAGGTAAAGACCAAAAAGGTATATTCCCTGCAGGAGTGAATTTTTCTACAGATTTACATTCTATGGGTCAATATATCCAAGATGGTCTTCGTACTATATTTGAAACAATTATATATGTTGAAAATTCAAAAACAGATATTACAATTAACGAAGAGAAAGAAAATGTTGATGGCTTGAATTTCTTAGCCGGAAAAACAATGGATTTTGTAAACAAGAAAGCTTTTGAAGGTACTTCGTTGGCTCATACAGATGGCGGGGTTCCAAACCTTGTTATTTCTATTAAAGAAATGGATGAATATACATTTGGACAGTTGGTATATTTCTTTGAAAAAGCTTGCGGTATTAGTGGATATTTGTTAGGTGTAAATCCTTTTGACCAGCCCGGTGTTGAAAGTTATAAAAAGAATATGTTTGCTCTGCTCGGAAAACCCGGTTATGAAGATATGAAAGAGGAATTAGAGGCTCGTTTGAAATAAATAAAAAATTTTTAAAAAAAGTATTGTCTATATTTAATATTTGTGTTATTATAAATGTGTAATATAATTTCAAACAAGAAAGGTGGCATATCATCATGATAAAAATTCATATTGGTTTAAAAGGAAGTGGAAAAACTCCTAGATTAATTCAGGCTGTTAATACTGCTATTGATATTGAGAAAGGAAATGTAGTTTGCATTACAGAGGGAAATCGTTTGATGCATGACATAAGCAACAAGGCAAGAATGATTAACACAGAAAGTTTTGATATTCAGAATTTAGATATGTTTGAAGGCCTTTTGTGTGGTATCATTGCTCAGGATTATGATGTTACCCACATTTTTATAGATAGCATATTTAAGAGTGTTCCATCGGCTACTATGACTGAGTTAGAAGATTTCATCAAAGAACTCGAAAAATTTGAGGAAGAGTTCAATGTTTCATTTACTGTTATGGTTAGCGCTAACGAAGATGAAGCAGGCGAGAATATTAAAAAGTACATTGCATAATTATTTATTTTGAAAATCCAATTATAATTTAAAACTTTATGTAGTTTATTACTGTTTTTATTGTTTTTTGGACTTCAATTCTTGCATAATTCATATTGACTAATTTTGTGTTTTATGATAATCTTAAAGGGAATGTGGTAATTTGTACCGTGTTCCCTTTATTTTTATTTAATAATATGCTGTATAATAGATTGGAGATATGTATAATGTATTATATGAGTACAAGAAACTCAAAACTGAAATTAAAATCTGCAGATGTAATAAAAAAGGGCCTTTCTGAAGAAGGCGGACTGTTTGTTCCGTGTGATATTCCAAAACTTTCTTCTTCCGAATTAAAAAATATGGTTAGCATGTCTTATATTGAGCGTGCTAATTTGGTCTTAAAAAAATATTTGACAGATTTTTCTGCTGAGGAAATTTCTGAGTGTACAAATGGCGCCTATGGCGGAAATAAATTCAGCAGCGAAAAAGTTGCACCCATTGTCAGGTTGGATGATAAGAAATATATATTAGAACTATGGCATGGACCAACTTGTGCATTTAAGGATATGGCGTTGCAGATTTTACCATATTTTATGAAAGCATCTATGAAGAAAAGTGGCATAGATAAGGAAATTGTAATTCTTGTTGCAACATCTGGTGATACAGGAAAAGCTGCATTAGAAGGATTTAAAGATGTTAAGGGAACAAAAATTATCGTTTTTTATCCAAGCGATGGTGTTAGCGATATTCAAAAGTTACAGATGATGACACAAGATGGAAACAATGTAATGGTTTCGGGCATTAAAGGAAATTTTGATGATGCCCAAACAGGGGTTAAGGAAATATTTACTGATGACCTTGCAAACGCTGAATTAGGTGGAGGTGGATACACTTTATCTTCTGCCAATTCTATAAACTGGGGACGATTGGTGCCTCAGATTGTGTATTATATTTCTGCATATTGCGATATGGTTAATGATGGAGAAATACAGATGGGAGATAAAATAAATGTTTGTGTCCCAACAGGAAATTTCGGTAATATTCTTGCTGCATATTATGCGAGAAAAATGGGATTGCCCATTAATAAATTTATTTGTGCATCAAACCAAAATAATGTTTTAACTGAATTTATAAAAACCGGTGTGTATGACAGAAATCGTGAGTTTTATGCCAGTGTATCTCCTTCAATGGATATATTGATTTCCAGTAATTTAGAAAGATTATTGTATGATATAAGCGGAAATGATGATAAAAGAGTTAATTCTTGTATGGATAAACTTAAGAAAACAGGAAAGTATTCTTTAACTAAGGCTTTGCATAAAAAGGTTACCGATTTGTTTTGGGGCGGATATTGTGATGACTATTTCACAAAAAATCAAATCTGGAAGACATATTCTGAAAATGGATATACACTTGATACCCATACAGCAGTTGCTGTTGATGTATATAATCAATACTTAAATGAAACAGGAGATGAAACAAAAACAGTTATTGCATCTACTGCAAGTCCATTTAAGTTTAATCAAGCGGTTTTATCTGCACTTGGTTCAGATGTAAATGCAGATGATTTTACATTGATTGAAAACTTAAAACAAAAGAGTGGTATGGAAGTTCCTGAATCTCTTGCGATGCTTAAAGGCAAAGAAAAGCGTTTTGATGGCGTTATTGATAAAAATGATATGTATAAACTTGTTGAAGATTTCTTGGGAATATAAATATATCAGCCTAAATTAATTTAGGCTGATATTAATGTGGGCTACGACTATTTGCAAGGTTTAAATGTGCTGCATTCCGTATCGCCCGAAGTGCAACATGAGTTTTCGCAACCTACCTTTATGCTTTCGGCTGAGCATCTATTATCTTTTGTATGATAGCTGCATTGAGATACGCTACACACAATACCGGATAGAGTTTTGTTTGTGTTTTCCATAATTATTCTCCATTCTGCCGCCGTACATCGGCAAATGATTTCTCATATCTTGTACGGTAAGTTTTATGAGAAAATTTTCTTGCAAAATTATTGTGCAAGCTTAACTTTATTATGGTCGAGTTTTGAAAGAATTATACAAAGGGTGTGATGCTATGGCTATTTTTGCTATTTCAGACATGCATCTTTCATTAAATGGTGATAAGCCTATGGAGGTGTTTGGTTCTCGTTGGGACAATTATGTCCAAAAAATGGAATACAATTGGAATAGAATTGTCAGGGACGAGGATTTGGTTATTATTCCTGGAGATATTTCGTGGGCAATGTATTTGCAGGATACGCTTTACGATCTTAGGTTTTTAAATAGCTTAAAGGGACAAAAAATTTTAATCAGAGGAAATCACGATTATTGGTGGTCTACGCTGAGTAAGATGGAAAAATTTGTTTCTGAAAACAAATTAGATACGATTAAATTTTTAAAAAATACTGCATTTATGTGGGGAAAGACAGCAATATGTGGGACTCGTGGTTGGAATATCGCTAAAAGTAATTCCTCCACAGAAGATGTTAAGATATACGAGCGGGAACGACAGCGACTGCTCTTGTCGTTGGAAGATGCGGCTCGTATTGAACATAATAAAATAATAGTTGCGTTGCACTATCCGCCGTATGAAAAAAATCAAGTTGGCGATGGGTTTATGGATATTTTAATGAATTATAATGTATCGGATTGTATATTCGGACATTTGCATGGAGCATCTCATAATGTCGCACCTATTGGAATTGAAAATAATATAAGACTTCGATTGGTTTCGTGTGATTATACGGGTTTTACCCCGATTTTGATTGAAAAATAAAAATATTATTGAAAATATTATAAAAAAACTTGCAATTTTAAAAATATATGATATAATTCATAAAGTATACTTATAAGAGTAGAGAGGATGTTTTTGATGAGTACAGTAGAAAAAATTGAAAAGAATGTTGTTGGATTTGAATTTTCTGTTTCAGCAGAAGAATTTGAGAAGGCAATAGAGAAGGCTTATCGTAAAAATGTAGGTAAAATTAGCCTTCAAGGCTTTCGCAAAGGAAAAGCTCCAAGACAATTAATTGAAAAGTTTTATGGCAAAGAAATTTTTTATGAAGATGCCATTAATATTGTTCTTCCTGATGCATATGAAAAGGCTATAAAAGAGAATGATGTTCAGCCGGTTGATCAGCCTGAAATTGATATTAAGGGTGAAATTAGCAAGGAAGATGGTGTTACTTTTACAGCTAAAGTTACTGTTAAGCCTGAATTTGAAATGGGTGAATACAAGGGTGTAGAAGCTACAAAGGTTAGCTATCGTACCTTAAAGAAAGATATAGACGCTGAAATCGAAAAAATGAGAGAACGCAACTCCAGAATGGTTACAGTTGAGGATAGAGCTGTCGCTAAAAATGATATTGCTAACATTGATTTTGAAGGATTTTCTGATGGCGTTCCTTTTGAAGGCGGAAAAGGTGAGGGCTTTGATTTAACCATTGGTTCCGGTCAGTTTATACCTGGATTTGAGGAACAACTCATTGGAGCAAACATTGGTGATGATGTAGAAGTTAATGTTAAGTTCCCTGAAGAATACCATGCAGAAGAATTAAAAGGCAAGGATGCTATGTTTAAAGTTAAGGTTAATTCTATTAAAGTTAAAGAATTGCCTGAGTTAGACGATGAATTTGCAAAAGATGTTAGTGAGTTTGATACATTAGAAGAACTTCAAAAGAGTGTAAAAGAAAAACTTTCTAATGCAAATAAAGAACGCGCTCAACATGAGATAGAAGAGAATGTTTTAAATGCTGTATGTGATGGAACAGAAATTGAAATTCCTGAGGCTATGATTGAAACACAGATTCAGAATATGATTCGTGATTTTGATATGCAAATGCGTTATCAAGGCATGGAGCTCCAGCAGTATATGCAGTACACAGGAACTACAATGGAAGCTCTTAAGGAACAATTCCGTGAAGAGGCTAATAAGAGAGTTAAAGTTTCTTTAGTTCTTGAAAAAGTTTGTGAAATAGAGGGAATTAAAGCAACTGCAAATGATATTGAAGCTGAATATAATAAACTTATCGAAGGCAGCGCTATGTCAATTGAAGATGCAAAGAAATATGTTAGCGAGGATGAAGTTGTTGAGCGTGTAAAAGCTAACAAAACTGTTAAGTTCTTGGTTAAAAATGCTAACTTAAAATAAAATTATTCTAAAATTAATTGGATAAAAATGTATAATTCAAGGTTGATTTGGTAATGTTATCCAAGTCAACCTTGTTGCAAATGCAGAAAACAATTATCGTTTTGTACTAAATTAAAATATATTTATGGAAGGGTTTGTGATTATTAATGGATATGTTCAAAAATAGTATGATACCTTATGTAGTAGAACAGACAGGGAGAGGGGAACGGTCTTACGATATTTTTTCACGACTTTTAAAGGATAGAATTATTTTTCTATCTGACGAAGTTAATGATGCAACAGCGAGCTTAGTTGTAGCACAGCTCCTTTTTTTGGATAGCGAGGACCCTGATAAAGATATAAATTTGTATATAAATAGTCCGGGGGGATCGGTTACGGCAGGTATGGCGATTTATGATACAATGCAATACACAAAGGCTGATGTATCAACTATATGTGTTGGTATGGCGGCATCCATGGGTGCATTCTTGTTGTCAGCAGGAGCTAAAGGAAAACGTTTTGCGTTGCCCAATAGTGAAATTATGATTCATCAGCCTCTTGGTGGAACTCAAGGACAGGCAACAGATATGAAAATTCATGTTGAGAGAATGTTGAAAATTAAAGATAATCTAAACAATATTTTAAGCCAGAATACAGGAAAACCATTAGATGTAATTAAAGCTGATACAGAGAGAGATAATTTTATGACCGCTGCAGAAGCTGTAGA
>JAZNCG010000109.1:0-3968 GCA_045587405.1 Ructibacterium sp.
AATAATTACCAAAAAAATTTTAGTAAATTTATATATTTATTCCCCTATGATTTTTGGAAAAACTATTTACATTTTATAATAAATCATATATAATCAAATATACTTAAATATATAATAAAGGGGAGCGGATTGAGTTGAAAAAAATGAATAGAATAATAGTGATGCTTATGGTTATAATTTTTGCGCAATCTGTTGTCTCTTTTGCCACAAATTCTGATTATGCTTTGCCGAGCAATCCTTCTAATGATGAAAGTGTTCAAAGCAAAGAGAATGAGAGCGTTCAAGAACAGGAAGTAACAGAGGAAATATCAAAAGAGGATAAGGTTGAAGAGGTTACAACAGAAACAGGGAAGGAAACGGCAGAAAATCCCCTATATGCTTTGCCTGAGAGTGATCAAGAGGTAGAAAGAACCGAAAATGAGCAACCCAAAAGTGATGATGAAAAATATATGGAAAAAATGTTGTTGGCTTTTTTAGACGATGTAACGATTGTTACTCCGGATAATCCAAATGTAGTTATAACGGCGGCGATGGCAAGAGTCCCTCAGGAGAAAATTGGGTCTGCACAATGGCTTGTAAACGGAGAGCCGAGGGGCGATTATTACAGCTCTGAGTTTCCCATATATTCGGGCAGAACCACATCTTTCTATTTGAATATTCCGTTTGACAGAGAAACTCAGGACCACAGTATGAGTATTGCTCTTGAGGTTCATTTAAATGGGGTTGTGCGTAAAATAGAGAAAACAATCAATATAGATAATTATGATGCAGAATGGTATAACAAGATTGAATATGAGAGAGTTCTGAGCATAGTTAAACCTGTAGAGATAGAGGCAACTGTTAATTATTGGACGAATACATACAATAATTCAGGATTAAACAGTATAAATGGTAGCGTTGGGGAAGGTTGCAAGGTTATATACACAGACCATTCGGGAACATATGCCGCAAAGGTTTGGATTCCAATTCAAAATCGTATGTGTTGGGTTCCCTATGGAAGCATTAGAATATCGTCTAAAAATTATACTGTTTATGAGGACTTTTCAGATGTTGAAAAGGAATTGTTTGTAGAAGCAAAGGGATATGAAAGTGATACAGATTATCTTGTTTGGGTTAATCTTGAAAGACAGAAAGTTAACACCTTTGTTGGCTCCAAGGGAAATTGGGAATTAGTAAGAACATCAACCTGTGCCTCAGGGGCAAATATAACCCCAACGCCTGTTGGAACATATACATATTGCGCTAAGGCAAATGGTTGGTTTCATCCAACATACTATGTAAAACCGGTGCTTTATATTAATCTGCAAAGGGGAATTGCACTGCATTCCATTTTGTTTAATCCAAACGGAACTGTTCAGGATGGAACCCAAGGGACACCTGCATCTCATGGATGTATAAGAATGCCTCTTTATGAAGTTAATTGGTTAGCATCATATGTGCCGATTGGAAGCACGGTGGTTGTTTATTAAGATATAATAAAAATAGTTGAAAGTGTAAAAAAATGACGCCATTTTTATCAAGAGAAATGGCGTTAATATATTTAGAAATAAATTATACATATAGCTTATCTGAAGGAAATGCTCTGCAAAGAATGGCAGAAACTTCAGCACGGATGATAGAATCTTGGCCTCGGAAGGTACCATCGGTGTTTCCTGTAACATACCCGTAGTCTACTGCTGCCGCAATATAGACTCTATTATGAATAGAAATGCTTTCTACATCGTTAAATCGAGATGATAAAAAAGCAGAAGGGTCAGAAGAGTATGGCGAAAGGTCAATGTTCAAAGCCTTAACCAATGCGACGATAACATCTTCTCGGCTTGCCGCGTCATCAGGGCGAAACTCCATAACGCCATTTTCTACATATCCTGTAATATATCTTAAGGAGCTGTTTACATAGGGAAAATACCATGCCCATGCAGGAACATCCACATAAGGAGTAGTTGTTGCGGTGGAGAGAGGGGTATCGGAGATTTTAACAAGCATTTTCGCATATTCTGCACGGGTAACCTTGTTGCGAGGCCCGAAAGTTCCGTCGCCATTTCCGTTTACAATACCTCTGTCGGCTAAATCGTAAACAAATTCAGCTTCCCAAGCATCTGCAGGGACATCTGAAAAGCTTTGGCTTTTGGCAAAAACTGAAGATGACAGAGAAAAAATAAGAGTTAGAGCCAAAAGAACAGACAACATTTTTTTAAACATCATAATAAGTCTCCATTCTGCCCCTTTTAAAAGGGCAATAATAAATTTTATTGTGATAATGTGAAAAACTGTGATGCCTTAAAGTTTCGTAAATTACCCGAAAATTATACAATAAAAAGATTTTTTTGTCAAGTTTTTGCCTAAACCATTGCGCTTTTGAGCCTTTTGTGCCATAATTTTTATGTGAAGAAAATGTATTGAAAAGAGGAAGAAATATGAAAGAAAAAATATATACAATTCCCGTAAACGAAGCTTTTGATAAGGATGGAGAATGTCCTTTTTGTGAATTGCAGAGAAAGCTGGAAAGCGATATACTCAATTATGTTTTAGGTGCATCATATATGGAAGAGGATGTAAGAGAAGAAATGGATAAAGTTGGTTTTTGTAAAGACCACTACAGAAGAATGTTTTTCGCAGGGAACAGGCTTGGAACGGCGTTGATTTTAGAAACCCATATGAAGAAAATTAATTCACAGATAGGAAATTTATTGGATGAAGAATTAAAAGGAGCGGAGGAAAAGAGAAGCTTTTTCAAAAAAGACAAAGAAAGCTCAGGCTTTTGCGAATTTGCACAACATATAGGCTCTTCTTGTTATGCATGCAATAGAATTGAGGGGCGAATGAACAGTTATATTGACACTTTTTTTCATTTGTGGAAAACGGAAGAGGAATTTAAAAATAAGGTCAAAAACGGAAAAGGATTTTGTCTTGAGCATATGGCGCTCATTTTGGAGGAAGGAAAAAAAAGATTAGGAGCTAAAGCCTATAAGGAAATGTTGGCAGAGGTTGTTCCTATTATGAAAGAGAATATGAAAAGGGTAGAAGAAGATGTCAGTTGGTTTATAAAAAAATATGATTACAGATTTTCAAACGAACCCTGGAAAAATTCCAAAGATGCTATAGAGAGAGGTATAGCAAAGGTTTCTGCTATGATGCCGGAAGAGGCGGAAAAGCTTAAATAGAAAGAAAAGCCATAATGTGAAAAATTAAGGATAAGCCTATAAGTTACATTTTTAGGGCTTTTTTGGGAAAAACTCTTGATTTTTCCTAATTGTTATGATATAATGTGTGAGTATCCCTGAGAATTGCTTTGTGTTACAGTCTTGTAGGTGGTCATTTTAGTTTACAAGTACGAGGGTTATTTTTCCTGAGAAACTGAGGTTCATTGAGGGGGACAGAAATTTTATTACTTGGAGGTGCCTCGCGATGAATAATGGTACTGTGAAATGGTTTAATCCTGCAAAGGGATATGGATTTATTTCGGATGATAATGGCGGAGACGATGTTTTTGTTCATTTTTCAGCAATTGTTGCAGATGGCTTTAGGACACTTGAAGAGGGTCAAAAAGTTAGTTACAGCACAGAGCCAGATCCAAAGGATCCTGAAAAATTGCGTGCAGTTGAAGTTCATACTGTATAATTAAAGACTTTAGAAAAGCAGATGGCATTTTGCCATCTGCTTTTTTAGGTACTATATTAATATCCGTGAAAAATGAAGAGAAAAAATAAACGCTGATTTAGATAAAAATCAGCGTTTTTTGGTGGAGGGAGATGGATTCGAACCATCGAAGCAAGTTGCAACAGATTTACAGTCTGCCCCCTTTGGCCACTCGGGAACCCCTCCATATTAAATTGTATCGCTCAACAGCGACTTAGATATAATATCATAATTAAAATGGTTTGTCAACACATTTTTAAAAAATTTTATAAAAATTTGAAGTATTTTTCAAGCAAAATCCTTTTCTGTTAAAAAATATTAATTCTAAA
>JAZNCG010000110.1:0-9762 GCA_045587405.1 Ructibacterium sp.
CTTTGCACAGTTAAAAGCACTGTTTAAGGATACCTGGGAGACCATTCCGGGTAACTGTGACACATTCATTTACCTTGGAGGGAATGAACAAAGTACCCATAAGTATGTCTCTGAGCTTTTGGGAAAAGGCACGATTGATAAGAAATCAAGCGGGGAAACCAAAGGCAGACAGGGAAGTTCTTCAAGAAACTATGATGTGCTTGGGCGTGAGATTTTCACACCGGATGAAGTCAGAAAGCTGGATAACAAGAAATGTATTATTTTTATCCGTGGCTTTGATCCGATTTTGGATAACAAGTATATTCCGTTTGGTCATCCAATGTTTAATCAGACTGCTGATGGAAAAGGGGAGCCTTACGTGCATCAGATAGATGCAGACAGTCACCTGATTGGTCCGCCATTTGAGATTCTGTCTCAGAAGGCTGTGGAGCACTATATGAAGCTGCAGAAAAAGGGAGAGAACATCTATATAGATACTCTTACTTATGACGAATTTATGCTGCTTGGAGATTTAGAGCTTAGCCGGAGATTTTCCGAATTGGAAGAGGAAAGTGAGAAGGCAAAGCATAACCGGATGCAGGATAATGAGCTTGAATATGTGCAGGAACAGACAGAGGAGGCGAAGGAATCTAAAACGGATAAAAAGAAAAAGGATGACTGGGAAGACAACATTATGAACCGTATGATGCACTGGTCTTATACCGAGGAGCAGAAAGCGGTAGCACGTAATGCCATGGAGGCAAGGATTCCAAAGTCTGTTATTTTGTCATTCTTTTATCCGGAAACTTCTTCAGAAGAGATGGAGAAGATATGCAGACAGTATCTTGAAGAGCATTAGCTAATGCAAAAAAGCATGTCGGTGAAAGCCCGACTTAAACCTACTTTCCGGGCATGTCCCGTTTTGAATAGAGTAACTTATATCGCAGAAATAAGCCGTGTATCAGACGATATGCGGCCTTTTTTCTGCCAATTTCAAGAAAAGGAGATTTGGACTATGAAGAAAGAAAACGTAGCAGTAGTAACTGACAACACAACAAATGGAGGTAGCAACATGAAGGGATTATTTAGTGGTATGAAAAAGAAGTTAGTAGCAGGTGCGGCTGGTGCAGTAATGGCTGTAAACATGCTTCCTATTCAGGTATTTGCAGCAACCGGAGGTACAGCAGCAGATACTTCGACAATTACGGCTCCGCTTGACAGTTTAAAGACCTTGGTCATTGCGGTTATCGGTGCTGTAGGTGTCATCATTCTTGCAAAGAATGTTATGGAGTTTGCACAGGCTTATCAGCAGCAGGATTCTTCCACAATGAACTCTGCACTTAAGGGTATTGTGGCAGGTATCATGATGGCAGGTATTTCTACCGTATTAACATTCTTAGGATTTTAATTGCCGAAGGAGTATCAAAACGTAGGAAGGAGATGTAACAAGTATGGATATTTTCAAACTTGGAGACAAAATCCTTGCTTTGCTTGAAATGGTATTTGGTTTTTGGAATAACCAGATAGCATTAGTGTTTTCCATGCTGGGAGAATCACCCGTTAACTTCAAGGGTGGCGGACCGTGGGCGATCATCGAGGGAATTGAGCCAATCTTTGTAGGGGTTGGTTCGTCCCTGGTTGTCCTGTTCTTTGTTATTGGGTTCTGCTCGGAGAGTGTGGATGTAAAAGAAGAGATGAGGTTTGAAGTAATTCTTCGTATGCTTATAAAGCTTGCTCTTGCTGAATGGTTTGTAGCAAATTATGTGACGATTATGAAGGCATTCTTCAGTACGATCGGAAATCTGGTCAGAGCCTTATCAGCAGGAACCACGGTAGAACTTACCATTGACAGTGCACAGGCAGATGTTATTAAAAATCTCGGCTTTGGAGAAAGTTTAGTCATGCTGATTCTGGCGGCATTGCTTGCAATCATTGTCATTATCTGTGGATTCTTTGTAATCTACACAGTGTACTTCAGATTTCTTAAAATTCTGATTATCGTGCCGATTGGAGCGATTGCATTTTCAACAATGGGTGGAAACAGAATGGTAAGTCACACGACTGTGACATACTGCAAATACTTTTTATCCGTTGTCATGGAAGCAGTTACCATGGCACTTGCGATTATTGTATGTAACGCTTTCATCAGTGCCGGGCTTCCATCCTTTACAGGAAGTTATGCTGACTGGGCAAAAACACTGATTTATCTGTGTGAAATGACATTTACCATTGCCATGACAGTAGGAAGTGTGAAAGGTGCACAGTCACTTACAAGCAAGGCATTAGGATTATAAGGAGGAGAAGCAGATGGATAAGACGATGAAGTTAAAAAGCCAGTATGGCAAAGAGTATGAGGTTTCGTTGGAAATCAACACGTATCTGAATAATGGCTGTATGTATATAGGTCTTGTGGAGCAGGGAGATTATCCGGAGCCTTACGGAGATTTGACTGTGAATCTTGCCGGAAAGGCACCGGACTATTGCGGATATGTAGACCTTAACAATATGCCGGAACTTGAGAAGTTCATTGCAGAAAATGATTTAGGGGAATTTACCGGACTTACGCAAAGAAGCGGTTTCTGTGAATATCCCCTTTATCTGTTTAATGTAGATAAGCTCAGAGAATTGTGTCCGGATGGTATGCAGGCTTATGAAGCAAGTATTGGCAAGGTTAGAGATGTAAAAGTAGCAGAGAGAGCGAGGTGAGGGAATTGGTAATTGAGATAAACAAAGACATTGACCGTTATCAGGAAACAGTGGCTTTAGGACTTACTGCAAAACAGCTTTTGTTTTCAATAGCCAGTGTAGTAGTCGGTGGTGGCATGGTGTTACTGCTTTATAAGTATATTGGACTGACCGGAGCTGCTTATGTGGCAATTCCTTGTGTGGCACCGATTGCCCTTGGCGGGTTCTATTCTTTTAACGGTATGAGCTTTTATGAGTATATGGGGAAAAAGATTCACTTTATGTTCCATAATAAGGCTTTGACCTATGTATCAACGGAAAGCGAGTCATCGATAAAAGATTATGAACAGTCGCTTAATAACACAGGTAAAAAGAAAAAGTCGAAAAAGGGAGCAGAGGTTGAACCTTTGGACAATGCAAAGAATCAGGAGGAGTTTGAGGCTATGAAGAGAAAGACAAAGAACATTGTGTTAGGAATGATTGCTGTAATCATTGCAGCAGTAGCAGGTGTTGCCATTTTTAAGGCAACAAGATAAGTAACCAGATTTGATTGACTTCCTTTAGGGAGCAATCCGGGCACCAGCCGGGGTTGTTCCCGGTGTGGTGCGTAAATCCATAGGAAAGCGTAATGCAGAAAGGAAGGTTGAGTAAATATGGGTTTATTTGCAGACGGATTTAAAGAGCTTAAGAAAGCAAGCGAACCGCTTTATAAGGCTCCGAAGTCCATTCAGGAAACCATAGAAATCATGGCAGTTGCAGAGAATGGTATTTTTGAAGTGACAAGAAACAGATACAGTAAATGCTATCGTTTTCAGGACATCAATTATACAACTGCAACGGAGGATGAGCAGATAGGAATTTTTGAGAGATACTGTAAGTTCTTAAATTCTTTGGACTGTAATTTCAAGATTACGGTAAATAACAAGAATAAGAACATGATTGACTTAAGAAACAATATCCTGCTTGCCTACTGCAATGATGGATATGACAATTTCCGTAAGATTTATAATGATATTATCGAAGAAAAGATTCGTGAAGGAAGACAGGGTATCGAGCAGGAGAGATATTTGACCATCACGATTGAGAGAAAGAACTTTGAAGAGGCAAAGGCACAGTTTGCCACTTTAGAGGCGACAATTCATAAAGCGTTCATTGAACTTGGTGCAGAGATTATTCCTCTTTCCGGTGATGAGCGTATCAAGGTACTGTATGACTATTATCATCTTGGAGATGAGCACAGTTTTAATTTCAGTATCAAGGAAGCAAAGAAGGTGGGAGCAGATTTCAAGAATGATTTGTGTAACGGAATGATTAAGTTCTTCCCGGATCATTTTGAGGATGAGAGTAAGTTCTGTAGGGCACTGTTCATTAAGAAATATCCGAGCAGTCTTTCAGACAGATTTATCAATGAAATCACATCTCTTCCGGTTCATACAATTACCAGTATTGATGTAGTACCTGTACCAAAGGACTTAACAACTAAGACCTTACAGAAGAAATACCTTGGTATTGAATCAGATATTATTAAGCAGCAGAGAGTCCGTAATAAAAACAATGACTTTTCTACAGAAATCTCTTATGCAAAGAGAACGGAGAAAAGAGAGATTGAAGCGATTATGGATGATGTCAGGGAAAATGACCAGTGCTTATTCTATGTGGGTGTAACCATTATCGTTATGGCAGAGAGTAAGAAGGAACTTGACAGTATCTGTGAGACAATCGAAACCATTGGAAAGCGTAACAGTTGTACGATTGATACGCATTACTTAAAGCAGAGAGAGGCATTAAATACAGCACTTCCGATTGGTGTAAGACAGGTGGAGACAATGAGAACCATGCTTACACAGTCCCTTGCAGTATTGATGCCTTTTAATGTGCAGGAGTTGAATGACAGCGGTGGTAACTATTATGGCATTAACCAGATTAGTAAGAACATCAATGTCGGAAACCGTAAGAGACTTATCAATGGTAACGGATTCGTATTCGGTGTGCCGGGTTCCGGTAAGTCCTTCTTCTGTAAGATGGAGATGGGAAGCGTATTCTTATCCGGCAATGATGAGATTATCGTCATCGACCCGATGAATGAGTATTTTGATATTGCCCAGACTTATGGTGGAACGGTGGTAAATATGTCTACTTACACGGATAACTATGTGAATCCGCTTGCAATGGATGTATGGAATCTTGACCAGAACGATACAAAGGGCTGGGTAAGAGAAAAAGGTGAGTTCATGCTTGGTCTTTGCGAGCAGTGTATTGGAGACGGATTAAACTCCCGTCAGAAGTCTATTATTGACCGTTGTGTGAGAAAGCTTTATATCGACATTGCAAGAAGCAGAGAGAAGTATATCCCTATTATGAGTGATTTCTATGATTTGCTTTTGGCACAGCCGGAGGAGGAAGCAAAAGACATTGCACTTTCTCTTGAGCTTTTCGTAAACGGTTCACTGAATATCTTCAACCATCAGACAAATGTGGATGTAGATAATCGTTTCACAGTGTATGGAATCAGGGATTTAGGTACAGAGCTTAGTCCTATCACAATGCTTGTAATGATGGAGTCGATTCAGCAGAGAATTGTTGAAAACGGTAAGAAGGGTAAAGCAACATGGTTGTATATTGACGAGTTCCATGTACTCTTAAATTCTGAGTATTCTGCAAAGTATTTGCAGCAGCTTTGGAAGAAAGTGCGTAAGCAGGGTGGTTTATGTACCGGTATCACACAGAATGTTGTGGACCTCTTACAGAATTATACTGCGACAACTATGCTTGCAAACTCAGAGTTCGTAGCACTTCTTAAGCAGGCGAACACAGACAGTTCTAAGATGGCAGAGGTTATCGGTGTATCAGAAGCACAGCTTCGTTTCGTAACCAATACTTCATCCGGTATGGGACTTATTAAGTGTGGTTCGGTTGTAATTCCGTTTGATAATCAGATCAGCAAGGATACAGACCTGTATAAGCTGTACAACACAAATATCCATGAGAAGATTGCGGAGGAGAAGAAACGCAAGGAAAATCTGAATAAATAACAGATGAAATCTCATAGGTTATATGATACAATCAAGAGGTCGGATGATTAGTCCGGCCTTGGAGATTGTAGTCATGAGGTATCGGATATGTTTAAGAAAAAGTCTGAAAAGAAGCCATATGATAAGACGAATAAGAAAGCAGTTCTACGATGCAGTATTTGTACCGGAGAACAGGTGGCTGGCTTTAAGGATTTAGATACAGGGCATTTCGATGAAATCATGTTGATACGTGATTCTAAGGATTTGGATGAGTTTATGGATACATATGATGTTGCGGCAATTACTAAGGAATATTGATACGATATTTCAGATGGTTGCTTTACATAGCAGAAGAGGGGAGCATATAGTATGGTAAGTGATATACAGCTTATTTGGTTGGCAATATTAATTGTGCTTATTGTGTTGTTTGGTGTTTTGAGCCATTTTACACTTAAGATGGATGAAGCAAAAAAAGGTTCTATAGGCTTTAAGATAATCAAAGCTGTTACATTTACGGCAACGGTTGTGGTAGGGTTGGTTCTTGTTATTATGGTAAGGCAAAACAATGATGCAATTAATGAATTAATGCAATGGTAACAAAGAGAAAATTTTCAGTTTGGACCTTTGTTTGAAGCATACTGATTTGATGAAAAATTGATTAAAATACATATAGCCATTATGGAGATTTTGTTCTCTGTAATGGCTATTTTTATACCCAAAAGGGAGGAGGTGACTTAAGTGAAAATCAAAAAGGTGGATGATAAGCCGATGGTTATTCATACTAAACAGAAAGCGAAGATTCATACCCATGAACCGAAACAGGCTTCTATCAAAGGTAGCAATATTTATACGGTTGACCGTGATCCGACAAAGAAGGCTGTTAAGAGTGGTGGATTTCGTAAAAGTACTGTTCATCAGGTTCAGAAAGATAGTCTGCTTTCAAAGTGTCGTAAGTCGATAAAGCAGTCGAGTCAGTCTATCAAGGTCAATGATACCAGTTTGAAAAATGCCGGTATGGTAGCTGGAAAAGTTACAACAGACCAGTTAGAAGGCGGTGAAGAACTTCAGCAGGCTTCTATGATTATGTATGAAGCATCAAGACCTGTTACGGGAACTGCTTCGAGAGGTGCGGAATTATTCAAACGACAGGTTATGAGTAAGAAGTTCAAAATCAAGAAGGTGGATGCCGGAAAGAAACTTGCAAAGAAAGGTACTAAGGATGCAGCCAAAAAAGCAGCAAAGGAAAGTGCCAAAAAGGTTGCGAAGGAAAGTAGTAAAGCGGCGGCAAAAGAAACAGCCAAAGTGGTAGCAAAAGAGGGCAGTAAAATAGCTGCGAAAGCAACCACAACTGCAGTGGCTACAACAGCAGGTACTACACTAGCACCGGGAGTTGGTACTGCAATCGGTATTGTTGCCGGAGAAATTATTGGTGAGAAGGTTGCGTATGAGATGGATGCTGTAGATGCAGCCAATAACATTCGCTCCAGAAAGATTAAGTTCTTTTTGGATAAGATGAAGGCACAGGATGAACAGAAAGACAGTTTTGGCAAGATGGTTAAGGACATTTTGGTTCAGAGAGGAATGTTTGTAGCAAAGTATGTTGCAAAGCTGGTATTACCGATTTTGTTAGGTATGGTTTTGCTGGTTGCTTTGATAGCGGTGCCGGTTGTTGCAGTTGTTGGAACAATCTACAATTCACCGTTTGCAATCTTTTTACCACCACTTGAGGATGGTGATACGGTGACAACGGTAGCGAGTGCCTATGTGGCTGATTTTAATCGGGAAGTAAGTGAACTTGCAAGCAATCATACGGGATATGATGACGGTAAAATTGTTTATGTAGGCTATGAAGGTGAAGGTAATCCAAGCAATTACTACGATATCTTAGCTATTTATATGGTTAAGTATGGTGTTGGAGATACGGCAACGATTATGAATGAGACTTCAAAAGGATGGCTTCAATCCGTAGTGGATGATATGTGTACTTACACAACTTCATCGGGAACAGAAACGGAAACAGTAGAGAATGCTGACGGAACTACGACGGAGACAAGTACAACCTATCTGTATGTAAACGTAAAACTGAAGTCATGTTATGACATGGCAACGGAGTATGGATTCAATCAGGAACAGATGGATTTGCTTACGGAGTTCATGTCGCCGGAGAATTTAGCACTTCTTGGATATAGTCCGGGAGGTGGTGGCGGAGGTGATCCGGGTGTGTGTTCATTGTCAGAGTCAGAGATTCAGGCGATACTTGCAGGAATACCGGATGGTGCGGCAAAAGATGCATGTGATTTTGCACTCCACAGAGTAGGATATCCGTATAGTCAGGCGTTGAGACACAGTGGTACTCATTTTGACTGTAGTTCGCTTGTGTATTATGCATGGTTAGATGCAGGAGTTGATATCAGTTATGGTGGAGCTACAACAGCAGGATATGAAGCACAAGGGCTTGCAGCAGCTGACAAAGTGGTTGTATATGAACAGATACAGCCGGGTGATTTGATTTTCTTTAGTTACGAGGAGACGGACGGTTATCTTGATATTTCCCATGTGGGAATCTATGTAGGAAATGGAAAGATGGTCGATGCGAGAGGTACAGCATACGGAGTGGTTTACCGAGACGTACCAACATCAGGAATGGTGATGGTGGGTAGACCGAATTAGTTAGGGCAGAGCTATTATGGCTCTGCCTATTATGATGGAGGTAGCATATGAAGATTGAAGATATGGTTATGGTGATTTATAACCACAAAGGTACTGAGAAGAATTTTCTTTGCTCATTTGAAACGTTTATTAAGCAACATGCAACAGATGTATGTGACAGCTACTTTGAGATGGCAGAGGTTGCAGCAGGACTTCAGGAAACGAAGCAAAAAAGTAATTCGTTCTTTGAAATGTATTATTCGGCAAATGAAACCATGTACGTTAGATTCTGTAAAAATCAGAATGACTTAAGACTTTTTATGGCAGGTAAGTTCAATGATGATGTGGTAAATACCTTTGAACCGGATATGTGTGACAAGGAAAGTCTTGATGTATTAGACAGACTTGGAGTGTCTACGGACAGAAGTGTGGCTGTTATTAAATGGCCGCACTATGAAAAGCTGGAGTCAGATTTACAGCAGGGAGAGATTTATCATAATTTTAATGGTTCAGATTATCGTCTGATGGAAAAATACTCTGGTAGAAATATGCTTTTTATGGATGTGAATTCCGGGCAGTTTGTGGTTGGAGTTGGAGTGGATTACTTTGCAAGATACCCACAGGACGAGGACAGACATTCTTCTCTTTGTGAAATCGGTATTGAGTGGGGAAGCGGTGTATATCTTGGAAATACACCATCCACCATTAACTTTGCAATGCTTCGCAGAGAGTATGGAGTGGAACAGGATATAGACACCATTGAGACATACAGAGAATCGCTGACTGATAAGTTTGAAACGTATTATGGACTTGCTAAAAATGATAGGATTTCAGATTCGGTGAAAGAAGCTGCAACGAATGCTATGTATGAAGAGTTTGGCACGGGTAAAAAAGACAGATTTGTTGCGAGCCTGAATGCAGGGGAGTATGACAAAGGATTTTTTGGAAATACAACGCAGGAGAAACACAGGGGGCGATAGTATGCAGGATTTTCAGATTGAGATCAAGGAAGAATTATCAAGAGTGGAAACGATTCGTGCAGAAACTCTTGGCGAAGCCATTGATAAAGCAATGGAGCTTTATTATGGGCAAAAAATTATTCTGGATGCAGAGGATATGAAAGGCGTTGACTTTCAACCGATGGAGCCGGAAAAGAGTAGATAAGGAGGATGTTTTTTATGGGAAAACAGAATAGAGAAATAATTGATAACATGGAGTTTTTGATGAAAGAACTTCATAAGGAATGGGACAGAACGGGTGCTGTAAAGGCATCCGTTTCCATTTCACTTAATGCTGTGGAGGATGTTCATAAGGCTATTTTACTTCGTATTGCAAAACAGCAGAAAAGAGCCGAGAATGACAAAATCACATTTAAGAAGAGCATAAAACTTTCAAAAGAGTGTTATGTATTACTTCGACTTGCAAGAAAGATTAAGAC
>JAZNCG010000111.1:0-4460 GCA_045587405.1 Ructibacterium sp.
CTCTAACAATATATTCGCAAAGAAAATATATGTGAAAAAGTATATAAAAACAGGTATAAAATGGAATAATATATGGAAATACTATGTAAAAGAAATACAGATTATTTAGCTCACGGATAAAGCTGTTTAAAACTAATTTAGTGAGCAGAAAGGCTATAAAATTATGGAAAAAGCATTTGCAGAAAGCAAAACAAAGGAAAATTTAATGAGGGCATTTGCCGGCGAAAGTCAGGCAAGAAATCGTTATACATTTGCGGCAAGTCAAGCAAAAAAAGAAAATCTCAGCGGAATCGCTGATATATTTTTATTCACAGCAGGGCAGGAAAAGGAACATGGTGAGATTTTTTATAATTTGTTAAGTGAGTTTTCGGGAACAGCAATAGAGATTGATGGTTCATATCCTGTTGACATATACGATAATACTCTTAAGCTTTTAAGAGCAGGTCAGCATAATGAATATGAGGAGTATGAAGATGTATATAAAAGTTTTGGTGATGTAGCAAAAGAAGAGGGATTTACCCAGATTGCAGAAACATTTTATAAAATTGCAAAAATTGAAAAAATACATGGGGACAGATTTGGATATCTTGCTGATTTAATGGAAAACAATGAGCTGTATAATTCTTCAGGGAAAAAGATATGGGTTTGTTTGAATTGCGGACACATACACGAAGGAGAAGAAATTCCTCCTAAATGTCCTGTGTGTCAGCACGATAAAGGATATTTCTTGCCGATGGAATTAGCACCATATGCAAATAGTGATAATTAATTTATAATTTTTAAATAAGAAAACCTCCAAAACAATGTATAAAAATGTTATTTTGGAGGTTTTCTTTATATAAATTTAAGATGATAATAAAAAATCAAAAAAATTATTAAATAAAGGTTGAAAAGATTAGAAATATTTGTTATTATATTAAAATAGCTATAGTTGTATTATAAAATAGTTATTTGTAATTTTTTTAAATATATAAATTTGAGAAAGAATGAGTAATAATGAAAAATATTAAAATTCAAGCTCTGACAGATGCTGCAATCTGTACTGCGTTGTCGGTTATATTTGTTCTTTTGGGAACATATGTGCCTATCTTTGCATTTGCATCAATGATTATTGCAGGAATGCCGCTGGCATATCTTGGAGTAAAGCGTGGAACAAAAATATCAGGGGAGGCTTTTTTAGCAAGTGCTTTGTTAATCTTTGTTTTGACAGGGAATATAATAGCAACTGTATTTTCGGCAATTATTAATCTTTTGCCGGGGATAGTTTGTGGTTATTTAATTCCAAGAAAAAAATCTTTTTATTTTTCAGTTTGTTTGGTTTCTTTTGCTGTTTTGTTGGGATTAATGGGAGAACTTGTATGGATTAATATGATTGATGGAGGAAATGGAATAGAAAATATTATTTCTTCATCTGTTGATAATATAAAAAATATATTTAAAAGTGTTGTGCCTAATTTGCAGGAGCAAGGTGCAAGTGGTGAATTTTTTGCAAATATTGAAGGTATGTTAGATCATGTAAAAGAACTGATTATTCTTTATCTGCCTACAATGATTATTGGATTTTCGGTTGTTGTTGGATATATAATTTATATGTTCTCTATTTTTATTATGGGTAGACTGCGTGTGAGAAGAATAAGATACATACCATTTAATAAAATGTCTGCACCTAGGGGTCTTTGTCATAGTGCAATACTATTATATATGTTAGCCTCATTAAGCGAAGAGATAACTATCTATTCGGCATCTCTTCTAAATGTGGTAAGCTTATCATATGCTATGATTGGTATTTGTGGAATGTCATTTATTGATTTTAAACTAAGCTCCAAAATTCAATCCGGATATATAAGAGGAGCTATTTATTGTTTTGCATTTATGGTTTTATATATAGCAATTGGATTTGTCGCGAATATATTGGTAATATTGGGACTTGTTGACGGATTGTTTAATCTCAGGATGTTGAGCAATAAGGTTGGTGAAAGAAAATGAAAAAGTCAAATCAAGGAGTTTTGTTTGATCAGGATAGATTTAATAAAAGAATAAATTTATTTGTTTTAGTATTATTTTTCATCAGTGCAGTTTTTATGTCTTCGTCATTATATTTATATCTGATTGGGGATGGTGTAAGTAAAATTTTCTTGATTGCAGCAGTGATTGAATGTGTTATTTCTTTGATTTTGCTATGTTGTATATTTTATTTTTCCAAAAAGAAAAAAAGAAGATTTTTATCTCAAATAGAAGATATGATTTTTTGTGTCGAGGAAACAACCAAGGCGGCTGTTTTGAACTTTCCGTCACCTATGGTTGTGGCTACTGTAAGTGGTGCGATACAATGGCATAATCCTCAGTTTGAAAATTTACTTAATCGTGGCGAGGTTGTTGGTGAGTATATTCAGGATTTATTTCCTAATATACAATTTACAAGGCTGATTGAGGACGAGGACCCTACTCCTGAAGAGATTATATATAAAGACCATATATACAGGGTTACAGGGAGAGCTATAAGGGTTAATCAGCGCGGGATTATAAATACCCTTGTCGGATTATATTTTACAGATTTAACAAATATTAAGAATTTGCAAAAGCTTCTGGATGAAAAAAAGATTGTTGTATGTAATCTTGCGATAGATAATTATGATGAGGTTATCAAGTCAACGCCTAATAATATTCACGGTACACTTATAGGAGAAATTGAGGGTTGCATAAGCAGATGGGTAGAAAAAGGCAATGGTATTATAAACAGATTTGAGAGAGATAAATTCACCATTTTGTTTGAGGCTGTAGATTTTGAATCGCTTTTAAAAGAGAAATTCACTATATTAAGTGATATTAAAAAGATTAGCTTAGGGAATAAGATAACAGTAACTATTAGTATCGGTATTGGAAGAGCAGGAAGAAGTCTTCAGGAAAATGAATCTTTTGCAAGGTCATCTCTGGATATGGCTTTAGGTCGAGGAGGAGATCAGGTTGTTATTAAGAGCGTAAAGGGATTTCAATTTTATGGTGCAAAGAGCAGAGAAGTTGAAAAAAGTACAAAGGTTAAAGCTCGTGTTATAGCTCATGGCTTGCAGGATTTAGCAAAAGATGTATCAAATGTTATAATTATGGGTCATAGAAACGGAGATGCAGACAGCTTGGGAGCATCGGCTGGATTGTTTAGAATATTTACATTTTTGGGTTGTGACACATATATTGCTCTGGAGAGGCAGCATAATAACGCCATTGTTGTCTTAAACAGATTGTTAGAGTGTGATGAATATAAATCAAAAATTATTAATGAAGATAAAGCAATTAGTATTATAGACAAAAATACTCTATTGATTATAGTAGATACTCATAGTGTGGGAATGGTCGAATACAAAGAACTTGTTAAAAAGGCTAAAAAAATCGTTTTGATTGACCATCACAGAAGATGTGAAGATTTTATCGATGACACAATTTTGTGTTATCACGAGCCATATGCATCATCTACAGGGGAAATGGTGACAGAAATACTTCAGTATTTCGATAGAGATATTCCTATAAATAAGTATGAGGCAGAGGCTTTGTATAGCGGAATATATTTGGATACAAAGGGTTTTACATTTAAAACAGGCGCAAGAACTTTTGAAGCGGCATCATATTTAAGACGCATAGGTGTTGACCCAATAGATGTTCGCAGACTTTTCAGGAACGATTTATCGTCATATATTAAAAAGGCGGAGATAATAAGCAACGCAAAGCTGTACAGAGAAAATATAGCTATTGCAAGTTGTAATGATATGGGCGTAGAAACTCAGATTATTGTTGCGCAAGCAGCAGATGAGTTGCTGAACATCAAGGGAGTAGAGGCGGCATTTGTATTGTCTGTTGTTGGTAATAGAACAATAATCAGCGGAAGGTCGTTGGATAAAATTAATGTGCAGATTATTCTTGAAAAATTAGGCGGAGGTGGTCATATTACAATCGCAGGAGCACAGGTGAAAAGTAATAGTATTTCTTCTGCGGAAACAAGTTTAAAAGCCGCTATTGATGAAGTTTTATTTGATGAAGAGTAATTTTATGAGTTGATTTAAAAGTAAGGAGATAACAGATATGAAAGTAATTTTGACAAAGGATGTAAAAGCTCAAGGTAAAAAGGGAGATTTAATCGATGTAAGCGACGGATATGCAAATAACTTTTTGTTACCCAAGGGATTAGCTATTCTTGCAACTAAGCAAGCCATCAATGACCTCGAGGGCAAAAAAGGTTCAGAAGCATATAAGAAAAATCAAGAGGAATTAAAGGCGACTAATATTTCAGAAAGACTCAAAGATATTAAAGTTCAGTTATCAGCCAAAGCAGGTAAAGAAGGTAAACTTTTTGGTTCGATTACCTCTAAGGATGTTGCAGAGGCATTAAAGAAACAGTTTAATATAACTGTTGATAAAAGAAAAATTGATTTACCCGATGGCATAAAAAATTGTGGAATAAGGGAAGTAAA
>JAZNCG010000112.1:0-18333 GCA_045587405.1 Ructibacterium sp.
CATGTTGACCATGGTAAAACAACATTGGTTGACGAAATGCTTAAACAGGGCGGTATTTACAGAGAAAATCAGGTTGTTGAAGACCGCGTTATGGACAGTAACGATATCGAAAGAGAGCGTGGCATTACCATTCTCGCAAAAAACACCTCTGTATACTACGAAGATATAAAAATGAATATTATAGACACCCCTGGACACGCAGATTTTGGTGGCGAGGTTGAGCGTATTTTGAAAATGGTTAACGGCGTGATTCTTCTTATTGATGCCGCTGAAGGTCCTATGCCTCAAACAAGATTTGTATTGGGCAAGGCTTTGGAAATGAACCACAGGGTCATTATAGTTGTCAATAAAATAGACCGTCCCGATGCAAGACTTGACGAAATTCCCGACGAAATTTTGGACTTGCTTATTGATTTGGAAGCAAGCGACGAGCAGTTGGAAAGTCCTATTATATTCTGCTCAGGAAGAGCAGGCACCGCCTCTCTTTCCCAATATGAACAAGGCAAGGACCTTTCTATCCTCTTTGAAACCATTAAAAACTATATCCCCGCTCCCGAAGGCGATTCCGATGGGGATTTGCAGATGCTTGTTTCTTCTATTGATTATAACGACTATGTCGGAAGAATTGCAATCGGCAGAGTAGATAGAGGCTCCGTTTCTAGAAATCAGGATGTTATGATATGCGACTATCACCAAAAGCACGAGCCATACAAATCAAAAATCGTAAATATTTATCAGATTGATGGTTTAGGCAAAACCCCTGTTGATACAGCCAATGTTGGAGATATTGTTTGTTTCTCAGGCGTTACCAATATAACAATCGGTGATACAGTTACCTCTATTGATAACCCCGAGGCTCTTCCTTTCGTTAAAATAAGTGAGCCTACCATTGAGATGACTTTCTCTGTAAACGACAGCCCCTTTGCAGGAAAAGAGGGTAAATTTGTTACCTCTCGTCAAATAAGAGACAGGCTTATGCGCGAGCTATTGAAGGATGTTTCTTTGAGGGTTGAAGAAGGCGAAACAACTGACAGTTTTAAGGTTGCAGGTCGTGGCGAAATGCATATTTCTATCTTAATCGAAAATATGCGCAGAGAAGGCTATGAATTCTCCGTCAGCACACCTAAAGTTCTTATGAAGGAAATCGACGGTACCCTTTGCGAGCCAATCGAAAGACTCACCATAGATGTTCCTGAAGACTCTATGGGGTCCGTTATGGAAAAAATGGGTGCCCGAAAAGCCGATATGATACAGATGACTCCTCAGGGAAGTCGTATGCGACTTGAATATTTAATTCCTGCAAGAGGACTTTTGGGCTACAGAAGTGAATTTTTAACAGATACCCGTGGGGAAGGAATTATGAATTCTGTTTTTGATAGCTACCAACCCTTCAAGGGAGATATAAACCGCAGACATACAGGGTCTTTGGTTGCCTTTGAAACAGGCGAGGCTGTAGGATATGGCATATTTAAGGTTCAGGACAGAGGAACAATGTTTATAACTCCTGGAACCGCAGTATATGAAGGTATGGTTGTTGGATATTCTCCAAAGAGCGAGGATATAAATGTAAATGTTTGTAAAAAGAAACAGCTTACAAACACCCGTGCAAGCGGAAGCGATGAGGCTCTTCGTCTTACTCCTCCCCAACAGATGAGTCTGGAGGCATGCTTAGAATTTTTGGCAGAAGACGAGCTTTTAGAGGTAACTCCTGAAAGTCTGCGTATGAGAAAACGCATTCTGAATAACCAGCTCCGTGCCAAAGCAAACGCAAAGAATAAATAAGCTGTTAGTAATTAGGGATTTTATGTCGTCCAATTAAATTTTTAAGATATCATAAGACCTTATAAAACAGGCGCAAAAAGGCTGAACGAAAACAATCGTTCAGCCTTTTAAATTACTGTCCTTTAACAGCTCATATATTTCATCTTTTGTGGCAAGGTCCGCAGAAAAAGCTGTGGCACTTCCCGATGCCATCGCCACTCTGAATGCCTTTTCCAAATCTCCGCTTTTTGAATGTTCATACAAAAAGCCTGCAACAGTCGAATCCCCCGCTCCTGTTGAATTAACCACTATTCCTTTATGGGCATCTGCAGTATATATTTCTCCATTTTCGGCTACCAGAACTCCACCCTTTTTCGCCATAGAAACCAGCACATTTTTAGCTCCCATTTTTTGCATAGCCTTTGCTCCCTCTATGGCATCATAATGATTTTTAATATCCTTTCCAATTATTTCTCCCAGCTCAATATGATTTGGCTTAATCAAAAAAGGTTCTCTTTTGATGCATTCTCTGAGCAAATCTCCTTCGGCATCAACAACTACCCATACTCTCTTCTTTTTGAGTCTATCCATTATCTCTGCATAGATTTCTTTTCCTAAGCCTCTGGAAGAGCTTCCGCTTAATACCATATAATCATTCTCTGTAATTTTATCAATCTTTTCAAGCAGAATCTCTTTACTTTTTTCATCAATCATTGGTCCATTTGCGTTTATTTCCGTTTCCTCTTTTGCCTTTAACTTCACATTTATTCTTGAGTTACCCTCAGGCAGCCTTACAAAATCTGTCTTTATTTTTTCACTTTCCAACAGCCTTTTAATTTCTTCTCCCACAAAACCTGCAATATAACCTAATGCAACAGTTTCTCCACCAAGACGATTAACAACAACTGATACATTTATACCTTTGCCGCCTGCCATAATATATTCGTTTTCAGAGCGATTAACCTCTCCGTTTTTCACATCACTTAACCTCATTACATAGTCAAGTGCAGGATTTAATGTCAATGTATATATCATAAAAATCTACCCCTTACACAAATCGTTCAACAAAAAAGACTGCCATACAAGCAAATGCCGCAACTGTCAAAAGACTCTTTTCCATATAAGAAAGCCCCACGGCAACCGCCAACCCCACAAGGGCAGACACAATATTTCCCGTTGATGTAAATATCGCCGGAATTGTCATCGCTCCTAATACCGCATATGGAATGTATTCAAGAAACGCCTTAATATGGGGATTGGTTATTTCACGCCTGAACAGAGTCAAAGGTAACGCCCTTACTCCATAAGTAACAACAGCCATAACCGCCGTATATAATAAAATTTGAGAAACATCCAAGCTCATTCTTCATCCTCCTTTTTAGGAAACAAAAACGCCCCAACTCCCGCCGCGACAACGGAAGATATTATTATTACAAAACCCTCTGACACCCTTTGCAAAATTGGAATCCATCCAAAGCAGCAACTAATCACAACTGCAACCAATGCAACCAAAAGCACAGGAAAGCTATCTTTAGCCTTTGGTACAATAATTGCCAAAAACATAGCATATATAGCTATTCCCAAGGCAGATTGTACCGCCTGAGGCAAAAACGCCCCCGCGGTTGCTCCCAATAATGTTCCAATTGCCCAACCCAAGTATGGGATTGTTATAAGTCCCGCCATATATCTCTTGCCGACCTTTTCAGGCTTAGTCGAGGAAACAGCAAAAATCTCGTCTGTAATTCCAAACGAAATACCAAGTCTGCCGAGAGTCTTTACCTTAGGGTCCAATCTTTGAGAAAGCGATAAGGACATAAGCGAATACCTTATATTTATAACCAACTGCGTAAGAGCAACCTCAAAATATGACGCTAAAGCCACCATCATATTAAGTCCTGCAAACTGCCCTGCCGATGTTAAATTCGTCATAGAAATCAAAACTGCCGCCCAGATAGGTAACCCCTTTGAAACAGCCATCATCCCAAAAGTAAACGAAACCGAAAGGTAACCCAAGCCAATCGGAACGCCATCTCGGACACCTTCGGAATAATTGTTTATTAAAGTTCTGTTCATAGCCTTCCTCTTTCTACATATTTACTGTAATCTAAGTGTAAAATTTATGTAATTTTTTTGTTTTTTTCTATTTACAAAATTGTAAAAGTATGCTATAATAATTCAAGTTGATTATAAGGGGTGTTTTGGTT
Source organism: Ructibacterium sp. (assembly GCA_045587405.1). Taxonomy (GTDB): domain Bacteria; phylum Bacillota; class Clostridia; order Monoglobales; family Monoglobaceae; genus Ructibacterium. Next base: position 3,966 of record JAZNCG010000112.1, read on the forward strand.
GTATATTCAAAAAGATTTAGTTGATATAAAATCGAGTTTAGCTGACAATGTTGGTCACAAGGTTCGTCTTACTGCTAAAAAAGGCAGAAAGCAAGTTGTTGTCCGTGAAGGTGTTATCGAGAGCACTTATCCTAGCATTTTCATCGTTAAATTAGATACCGACAAGCGTTTTGCCCCTGTTGACAGACGCGTGTCTTATAGTTACACAGATGTTTTGACCAAATCTGTTGAACTTATTCTTTGCGATTCAGAAGGCTCTACCGACGAAACTCAAGAATAATTTACCCCTTTTGAATTTAGGCAATCAATGTGAATATATCATAATATTTTAATTGTGTCAATCATTGGGCTTTTAGTGTATGTTTAAAAAGTCCTTAATTATAAAAAGGAGTTCATTGTGAACTCCTTTTTATGTACTAAACGAATCTATTGAAAAATAGGTGATGTTTTAAATCCTGATATTAATTTATTTTACCGGTAAGGCTTTTTGTTTCTTTAAGTGGTATTTATAAAGATTAGAACCGATACAAATTGAGGTAAATTTAGAACTTACTAATATCAAAAATCCATATAATCAGAATAAATGATTTTTATAATTTCAATTTTTTACGCAAAATAGTGCGGTCCTCGTTTGAGGACCGCACTATTTATTATTCATATTTTTTTAATCTAATTTCTTAGAAAACTTTTTAATCACAAACAATGTTGCAATCATTATAATCCCTATAATAGGCAAGATAATATATGCATTTTGAATAAATGCCGCAAGCAAATATCCAACAAAAGAAACTGCCGCAACTGTAAGCGCATAAGGTAACTGAGTCGAAACATGATTAATATGGTTAGAACAGCTACCTGCTGATGACATAATAGTTGTATCCGAGATAGGAGAACAATGGTCACCGCAAACAGCACCTGCAAGGCAAGCAGAAACGCCTATAATCAACAACTCGCTTGATGGGTCAAATATTGCAGTTACAATAGGAATTAAAATACCAAAGGTTCCCCATGATGTTCCTGTTGCAAAAGACAGACCGCAAGCAACAATAAATATAATTGCAGGCAAGAAATTTGCTAAACCTGCTGCTGCAGAGCTCATCAATCCTTCAACAAAATTAGCAGCACCTAAAAGACCTGTCATATTCTTAAGAGATGTTGCAAAGGTTAAAATCAAGATAGCAGGAACCATCGATATAAATCCTTTTGGAATACACTCCATAGCTTCCTTGAATGTAACAATGCGTCTTGCCATAAGGTAAATAATAGTTACGCTCAATGCAACCAACGCACCCCACGGCAAACCAACCGTTGCATCAGTATTACCGAAAGCTGAAACGAAGCTTTCTCCGGCAAAAAATCCACCTACATAAATAAGACCTAAAACAGAAAGAACAACCAAAACCAAAACAGGTAAAATAAGATCTATAACTCTTCCCTTAGGATTAGCTTCAAGAGTAGCATCCTCTCCCTCAAACTTTCCTGTTGTAAACAAATCACCCTTTGTTGTAGCATTAAACTCATGAAGTTTCATTGGACCATAATCAAGCTTCATCAATGTTATAGATATTATAAACACAAACATCATCAATGAATAGAAATTATAAGGAATAGCTCTTATAAATAAATCAATACCGCTGTACCCTGTACCCTCGGTAAACTCCGAAACAGCCGCAGCCCAAGAGGAAACAGGAGCAATCATACAAATAGGCGCCGCAGTTGCATCTATCAAAAACGCCAGCTTCGCACGGGAAATTTTATGACTGTCTGTTACAGGACGCATAACGCTACCAACTGTTAAACAATTAAAATAGTCATCTATAAATATCAAAACTCCCAACAAGAATGTAGCAAGAGTTGCGCCAACTTTTGACTTGATATGTACTTCTGCCCAACGGCCAAATGCTGCCGAACCGCCCGCTTTGTTTACCAAAGCAACCATAGCTCCTAATATAACAAGGAATATAAATATTCCCGCTGTACCCGAAACCGCTGCAATTATACCTTCGTTAATAACATTGTCAAGAGCCATAACGGGATTCAAATCAGCCGATAGCAGACCTCCCCATACTATACCTATAAACAAAGACGAATAAACCTCTTTGGTTATAAGGGCAAGTCCAATTGCCACAATCGGCGGAACAAGCGCCCAGAATGTTGCAAAAAACCTTGGCACGAACTCCTCTGTTTCTTCGCCTGTTGCTGAAACAACCATAGCTGTTGCTAAAACCATCAACATACAAGCAAAGAATACAAGAATTTTCTTAACATTAACTTTCATTTGTTTACCCTCAATAAATAATATTTGTTATATTTTATCATTTTTTATTAATTTTGTCAATATTTTAGTGCAAATTATCTATAAGATATTCTTTTTCCGGTAACTGAACCAACATTATCGCCCCAAACATAAGAACACAACCCATAATTTCCCTTATACTCAATGCTCCTCCTGTTAAATCCCAGCCACAAGCTACCAAAATAACAGTTGCAAGCGTTGCAAAAACAGATTCTAAACTCATAAGAATTGATGCTGTTGTCGGCTCGGTGTATTTTTGTCCCACAATTTGAAGAGTATAAGCAACTCCGCAAGACATAATGCCCGAATACGCTATTGCTCCCCAATTTTCAAAAATCAGTCCTCCCTTTGGTTCTTCAAATACAAATACCATTATTATATTTATTATTCCGCATACAAAAAACTGTAGGCAAGACAATTTAACTCCGTCTACTCTTGGAGAAAACCAAGCAATCGCTATAATATGCCCTGCAAAAATAAAGGAGCAAATCATTATCAAAACATCACCCTTGTTAATAGAAAACCCCGACTCTACACACATTAGATAAAGTCCTGCAACTGCAATTATTACTGACAGAATTGTTACGGGTCGAATTTTTTTGCCCATTATAATTTGAACAACAGGAATTATAACCATATACATTGCTGTTAAAAATCCAGCTTTTCCCGGACTTGTATAAACCATACCTGCAGATTGAATTGTCGTTGCTCCGCACAGGAATAATCCACAAACAAGCCCACCTATCCAGAGAGTTTTAGACCACGCACATCTTTCGTCCGCTTCTTTGCTTTTCTTAAAGTCAAGAACACCTATAACGGGCAGAAGAACTAATCCTCCCAAAATGCTTCTAACCCCATTAAAATAGGCAGGTGACATACTCTCGACGCCTTTACTTTGAGATATAAATGATATTCCCCATACAAGAGCTGCCATCAGCAACATAATATTCCCTTTTATTCTTTGATTTTTCACAAACTTCCCTCTCTATCCTTAGGTTAAATAACAGGGCGGGTTACTATACCCGCCCATATAAACTTTTAATATAGTCTTTTCTGAATTACTCCATTAAGTCTGTCACAGTTTTAATAAGATTTTGTATTCTATGCATAAACAGAACAACCTCTATTCTGGTAGCATTTCCTTTAGGATTAATTGTGTTATCTCCGTATCCGCTCATAAGCTTTGCTCCAACACATGCCGCCATAGCATCTCTGGCATAAAAATCTATATCTTTTTTGTCCTTGAACATGTTCAGCCCAGCCGTATTCGGAATTGAAGTCATAACCCCTTCTTTGCTTAGAACCCGATATGCCATAGTTGCCATATCTTGTCTCCTAACAACATTATCAGGGTCAAAAAGATTATCTCCGACTCCCGATACAATTCCTAACTCTTTTGCCATTCCAATTTCGTTAAAGTAATACTTGCTTGGATATACATCAGCAAAATTTTCTTTAAAATCTGTTTTTTTGCCTAAAACCCTTAAAAGCAACACAGTATAGTCCGCTCTGGTTATATACGCATCAGGGTCAAACTCCGTTTCGCTTCTTCCTTTAATAATTCCTTGTGATGCCAAAGCATATATGGAATCCTTCGCCCACCAATATTTATCGATATCCGTAAATTTATTCTGATACTCGCCCTCCTGAGGCTTGTCCCCTTCACCATCACCACTCAGTTGCGGAACATCTTCGGTAGGCTCTGGCTCTTGGGTAGGCTTTGGCGCAACACTCTCGCCGCCTATCTGCTGTGATGGAGTTTTGTTTACCTCTTTCATTAAATCATATATAAGTCCGTTTTCCATAAAATTATTATATGTAAACATACAATAACCGGATATATTATCGTTATTTCTTCCTATCTCTATATGCTTCCTGAGTTCATCAACACCATTTTGTCCTTTCCATACCGAAGTCGTACTGGTAGTTGTTCTGTAAGCGCCTTCGCCTGTATACAAACGAACATCTGTTCCTTCAACAAGGTCCCCCCACCACTTTGCAAGAACTGCATAATCGGCAACCTTATATCCAATATTCCAATAAATCTGTGGCATGATATAATCTACCCAACCATTTTTAACCCAAGCATGTGAGTCTGCAAAAATCTGGTCATATGAACCACCGCCATTAGTGTCGCTTCCTTCTGCCATAACAGATTTATTCGCCCATATTCCTCTTGGGCTTATACCAAATTCAACATCAGGCTTTGCCCTGTGAACAGCGTCGTCAAGCTTCTTGACAAGATTGTTTACCATAGCGCGTCTCCAATTTCCTATGTCGGGATATTGGTCTTTGTAATAAGAATAGGTAGTGCTGTCATCAAAGCTTGCAGTTGGATAAAAATAATCGTCCATATGCAATCCGTCTACATCATAGTTGCTTACAATCTCAACTGCGCCTTTAACAATAAGGTCGACCGAGCCCTCGTCACCAGGATTATAGTACATCTTACCCTCGCTGTCAGTTAAAACAAGATTGGGATTTTTAACAGCAGGATTTTCAGGACAAAGACGACTCTTTTCCGATGCAGAATTGGTTATACGATATGGATTTATCCACGCATGAAGCTCTATGCCTCTTGCATGAGCCTCTTGCACTGCAAATGCCAATGGGTCAAACCCATTATCAGGAGCTTGCCCCTGTTCCCCCGTAAGATATCTTGACCATGGAAAAATCTCTGATTTGTATAAAGCATCTCCCGATGGACGAACTTGGAAAAAGACAGCATTAAATCCCATATCCTTACAATTATCCAAAATAGAAATCAGTTCTCTCTTCAAAGGCTCAGGGTCAGTTGTCTGCCGAGATGGATAATCAATATTTGCAACAGTTGAAACCCATACGCCACGAAGTTCTTCCCAATGTGCCGAAACAGTTTCTTCCTCTTTTGGATAATAGAACACTGCTATCGAAACAGCAGCGCAGATAAGCAACGCAATCAATCTTAGCGAAAAAGTGTGTTTCTTCATAATAAGTTACTCCTTTTGTATTTATTTATTATCATAATATTTTTATGCCGAACAACCCTTGATTATCATAAAATTTATAAACCTTCAAGCAAGGATTAATAGCGATTTGTCTGCAGAAAATCCCTTTTTGCTGGATTTTTTATTGTTTTCCTGAATTTTGCTCATTAGCCCCCGGCTTAGATGCTAAACTTTTAAATTAATTGACCACTTAACTCACACAGTGCAAATCATTGTAGTTGAGTATCAATCGCAATAAAAAAACAACATTTCAATGATTATATAAATAACCCCCAAACAAAAGTCAACATCAATGATACAACAACCGGAATAATACAAGAAGTAACACAAATATCTATATACGACTCTTTATGTTTACAATTGGATACTGCAAGCAAAGTTAAAAACGCACCATTGTGTGGTAATGTATCCAGCCCGCCGAATGCTAATGCAGCAATTCGGTGCAAATATTCCGGATTCATTCCAATACTCATGGCTTTTTCTAAATACTGCGGAGCTAATGCCTCAAGGGCAATAGACATCCCTCCTGATGCAGAACCGGTCGCCCCTGCCAATACATTGACAGCTACTGCTTCAGAAAACAATATGTTGCCAGGCATATTCATTATTGCATTTTTAAGAAGTGTAAATCCCGGAACAATCTTAACAACAGAGCCAAATCCCACGGCACAGGCAGTATTCATAATTGCAGTAAGTGAACCATTTGTGCCTTCGTTAATTGCAGGCAAAAGGGCTTTAAACTGTTTTATATTCATAAGACAAGTTACAAATATTCCGGCAACCAATGCCACGATGGCAGTTCAGCAGTAGAAACAGCATCCTCTTTGTAATTTTTGTCTTCAACAAACCCATGTCCTTTTCTGCGAGCATCGCGACAACGCCACTCTAAATATAAATATCCCGGAACAGCAATCAAAATCGCCGCTATAATTCCCATTAACGGTGCAGCTGTTGCATTTGTTCCATAGTATGTAGTAGGGATAATGTTTTGAATTTGCGGTGTGTCCGGTACAGCTGTCATAGTAATTCCAAAGGCACCGAAAGCGATAGCCTCCGGCAGAAGCGTTCTGGGGAAGTTCGCCTCACGGTATATTGCATAACCCATTGGATAAATAACAAACACAACCACAAACAATGAAATTCCACCAAATGTCATTAAAAGGCAAGGGAGAACAACCGCCAATGCAGCAAACTTTGAACCAATTATCGAAACTAATTTGTTTGCCAATGATCGTGCAGAGCCTGTCTTGTCCATAACCTTTCCATAAACAGCGCCAAGGAAAAATGCCGGAAACCAAGAAATGACATAGTCCGCCACGCCTTTTATATAGTCTCCTAAATACGCATCAAGAATATTGATTCCGCCCATCACTGCAACGAGGATTGCACAAACAGGCACAATCCTATTATAATTCATACCAACGAGACAACTGATAACATATTATATTCTCCTTGCAAATAAATTAATATTTATCATTCAAAATTTAGTACAGATATAATTATACCACAATATTAATTTTTTTTCAACTTAAATTGCTGTTACATTTTTCTGATATAATCTAAAGAAAACCCTGCCCTCCTTCAAAAATATTTATTTTTTCCACACCATAGCTCTAATGAGTTGCACTCCTTTTAATTTGTGAAAAAAACAAGTCAACCATTTAACAATAATTTTTGTTAAATGGTTGACTTTTTCCATTCTGATAATCTGACTAATATCCTAAATATTTTTTTATAACATTTCTGGCAACAGGCCCTGCATTGGTTCCTCCCGCTCCGCCGTCATATTCTAAAATAACAGCAACTACAATCTGAGGATTTTCTGCTGGAGCGTAAGCTAAAAACCAAGCGTGGTCCTTGCCCGTTTCATTTTCAGCTGTACCCGTTTTTGCTGCAACATTAATTCCCGAGATTTTTGCGGTTTTTCCTGTACCATTTCGTACAACTCCTTCCATAAGAGTTCCTACATAATCAGCACAAGCAGGACTTATGGCATCGTATAAAACCTTAGGCTTAGAGCCTTTTAAAACAAGCCCAGAAGAGGTCGATACACTTTCTACAAGGTAAGGTTTCATAATTTTCCCGTTGTTTGCAATAGCCCCTCCCATCATAGCAACATTAAGAGGCGTCATCAGAAGACTTCCCTGCCCGATTGACACAAGAGCCGCTTCTTTATTATCTATATTTCCCCTATCTAATCTACTTTTTGCTACATCGAAATCCAACCCAAAATCCTGGTTTACTCCAAACTTTTCTGCCTGCTCCTTAATTCGTGAGCCACCCATTTCGTAACCTAAGCTACAGAACACAAAGTTACTGGAAACTTCAAATGCTTTTTGTATATCAATATTTCCATATGCGTTTCCACCATAGTTGTCAACCTTTAAGTGGTCTACCTTAAAACTTCCTGTATCATTAAAAATCTGTCCTGTTTTTCCCTCTTCGTATGCAGCAGAGGTGGTTACAATTTTATATGTGGACCCTGGTGGGTATAATCCGTGAGTAGCTCTTGCCAATAGCGGGGAATCCTTTCTTTCAACAATTCCTGCCCAGTTTTTTTCAAGACTTTGGGCTGATGGGTCAAAATCAGGATAGCTGACCATCGCAAGGATTTTGCCCGTTTTAGGGTCTAACGCAACAACAGCACCGTTTCTGCCTGCTAACTGGTCGTAAGCACATTTTTGGAGGTCGTTATCTATTGTTAGATTAAGATTATATCCTTCACGAAGTTCGCCCAAGGTTATAGACATATCTCCGTGGCCATTCAATTCTTTGTCATATCTCATTTCAAGATTACTTTTACCGTAGGTTCTTGAATAATAGCCTATAATATGGCTGTACATTCTGCCTTTAGGGTAATTCCTTGTTCTTGAATCCCCATCAACTATTGTTTCGGCAAGCAAAACGCCATCTCTGTCGTATATATTCCCCCGCTTAACATTGAGCTCATCTTCCCATTGGCGTTTGTTATATGGGTTTGATGCAACTTCCTCTGCTTCAAACATGTTAAAATATAATAAGTATGTCACAAGAGATAAAAACATTACACATACAACAACCAAAACTCTTATAATTTGTTTATTGTGGCTCATTTATTCACACCTCCTGTTCGGCGCTCTTCCTTAGCAGAAATTGCTTGAATTATGCCAAGAGATATGAAATTCACTACAATAGAAGTTCCCCCATAACTGACAAAAGGAAGGGTTATCCCCGTTAGAGGAATCATTTTTATAACACCGCCTACAATAATAAAGGTCTGAACAGCAAACATAAGAGTTAATCCTAGACAAACCGCTTTATCAAATGGGTCTTGAGCTGTTATTGAAATTTTAAAACAACGATATGCTATCAAAAAGAATAATATAATAATCGCCGCTCCACCGAAAACTCCCATTTCTTCACATACAGCAGCAAAAATAAAATCCGAATGAACCTCGGGGATATATGTCGGATAACCATTCCCTATTCCTTTCCCGAAGTATCCGCCCGCTGCAATCGCAAAAAGGGACTGGGTTATCTGATATCCTTTATTTGAAATATCTTCCCATGGGTCTAACCAAGTGCTGACACGAACTTGAATATGATATAAAAACTTATATCCAAGATAACCAACCAAGGCAGCGGTACCAACATTTAAAAACAAAAAGGAATATCCTTCTTCATATACATATATCATAAAAATATAAATCAAAAACATAACCATGATTGTACCCCAATCTCTTTGGAGTATCAAAAAACCAATAAACATATATGTTCCTAAAAGAGTTACCCATTTAGGCGGAATTTTCATAAAAGGATTTGTCCAGGATTTCGAATAATAACAAGATAAAAACATTATAAATAAAATCTTAGTCAACTCCGATGGTTGGAAAGAAAAAGAACCGAATGAAATCCAGTTTCTTGACCCATTAATTGTACTTCCAAAAACCAAAGTTGCCATAAAAAGGCCTGTTCCTATAACTAAATACAAAAGCCACATCTTATTCCAGAACCTGATATTATAATAAAAAACATAGGAAACAAAGAAGGCTACACCACCTATTGCCACCCACATAATCTGGCGAATACCATATTCAATATTCAACCTGCACAACAAAATAACACCTATTGTTATAAGCATACACGCCATCAAAACAATAAACTTATCACCCATTTTGCAAACAACTATTATAGAATATATTAAAACAAAAAGACCCAAAAGTCCTATTCCAATATAAAAAATATTTCTGTCAAAATCATTTGCCACAAACAAAAGAGCAAATCCCAGCAAATTCATAAGTATCAATAAATACGCAGGGCGTTTGTAGTTTAATCCCTTAAATCTATTCATAACCGCTCCTTATCCATTACAACTCAAAAATAAATCTTCTGTTTCCAAAAGAAATCTCGTCCTGGGGGTCTAACATAACCTTTTGTCTTATACGCTGTCCATTAACAGAGGTTCCGTTTCTGCTTCCTAAATCTTCCAATAACCACTCTCCGTCCTCGAACCAGATATATGCATGCTGACCTGATATGTATTGCTCTCTTATAGATATATCACAATTCTTATTTCTTCCAATTAAAGCGTGTTCGTATATCATATAGCGATTCTTTAAATCCGGATTAGGATTTTTTTTACTTTGAACTGTCCTAAGGCTGGCTGTCATCATACCATTAGCATTAACATTTGAACTTTCAAATCTACTCATCTTTTTAACATCTAAATATATAAGTCGAATAACGCCAAAAATAAAAAGATAGATTATGAATGTAAAAATATAGCTAAATAAAGATGCCAAAAATTCATAAACGGTCATCTATGCCACCTCCGTTGATTTTTCAATAAACTACTTTTTCATTATACACAACTATTTTAAATAAGTCAATTTATTTAAATTAATAATATCTATCATATAAAAAAGGATATTTAAAAACGAACTTCGTTTTTAAATATCCTTTTCTTTTAGTTACAGCTCATATGCTTAACACGATCTCTTTCCTCGGCGCGTTTTGCATTATTGAATCTGTCAACAGTTCCAACAAGATACCCTGTTATTCTGCGAATTCTTTCAAATGGTATAGGCGTCAAACTATAATCTGCGTCAACAAAGCCATCATCACAAATCTTCAAGGTAAGTGCATCAATTTCCATGCCGGGATTTTTTTCTCTAATATGTTTAGCATAATATGAAACTTCTTTAGCGTTCATCTCGCCACCTATGATATTAACTGTCATTTTTCATGCCTCCAATAAAATTTTATGATATCATTATAACTCTTGTTTTTTTACTTGTCAATAGATATTGTGTTAAAATTTCATTACAGACACAATATCTTGTGTTAGTTAATTTTTAAAGAAGTTGCAAATTCAACACCCAAAGCTTCTGCAGCTTTTAAATCTTCCTCTGATGGCACAAACGCAACCTTAAAGCCTTCGCCAAAAATCTGCATTTTTAAACCATTAAGACGATCTATAATATTGGGAACAGCCTCCCCGCTCCATCCGAAAGATCCAAAAACAAGCGCCGGTTTTTTCTTGCAATTTATGGCATCAATATGGGAAAGAAGCATCCAGATAGGAGCAACCGCATCTGCATTAATTGTGGGAGAACCAACGCATATTGCATCGGCAGAATTTATTAGTTCAGCAGCCTGTGACAATTCAAACTTATTAAGGTCGATTTCCTTGCAATCGCAATCAGGCAGAACAGAAGTAATCCCCTTGCATATTGCAGCAGCTATCTTTCCTGTGTTTCCATAAGCACTACAGAAGAAAATAGGGATTTGCAATCTTTCTTTTGGTTGTGAAGTGCTCCATTCTTTATATTTTTGAATAACATAATCAAGTCTACCTTCTTTTGTTATAATAGGACCATGACTTGTGCATATTTTATCTATATCGAGATTTTCAATTTTTTCCAAACCTTTTAAAACATATGGTTTAAAAGGGCCAAAGATTGCATCATAGTATCCCTTGAAAGCTATCTCATATTTATCGGGATAAACTGTATTTGTATCAAACACATATGGTTCGCAATAGTGAGAACCAAACATATCACACGGGAAGAGGGTTTTTTCTTCAGGACACCAAGTAAACATAGAATCTGGCCAATGCAAAAAGGGCGCATTTATAAAAGATAAGGTCTTTCCACCTAAATCAAGGCTGTCCCCATCTTTGGCAACCATAATATTAAGGTTATCTATATTAGTTATATTTTTAAGATATATAGAACCCGCACGGCTGACAACAATAGTTGCATTAGGGCAGTGCTTCAGCAATTCAGCCAATGCTCCTGAGTGGTCAGGCTCACAGTGATTTAAAACAATATAGTCAATCTCTTTCGGGTCGCAAACTTCCTTAATATTGTTCAGGTAGTGTTCAAAATGCTTTGCGTGGCTTATTTCAATTAAAGCAGTTTTCTCAGAGCCTTTTAATATAAAAGAGTTATAGGTTGTACCATAGTCTGTCTTCATAACAATATCGAAAATACGCAGTGTGGGATTTAAAATACCTACAAATCTGACAGACTCAGTTATTTTATACGCTGTCATTAAAAACTACTCCTCCTCTTCAAACTGGTCTTTGCCAACTCCACAAAGGGGACAAGCAAAATCTTCAGGAAGGTCTTCCCATTTTGTCCCTGCAGCTATTCCGTTATCAGGCTCGCCAACAGCCTCGTCATAAACATATCCGCATACTGTACATACATATTTTTTCATAATAATATATCTCCTTTTATATAAATTTATTATTTTTTTATTTTTATTGACTTTTATTTAAATATATTGTAGCATAAAGAGTATAAACATGCTGTTGCATATGCAACAGTTTTAAGAAATAATTATAATTTTTTTGAGGTAATGATTATGAAGCTTAACAGCACATCTCTTTTTAAAAACATATCCGACGAAGATTGCGTTAAAATGTGGAAATGCTTTGATATTGTCGAGAAGAATTTTTCATCAGGAGAAGTCTTATATGATTTTAACACAAACGCAAGCTACATAGGAATACTGATAGATGGAAGGGCAGAGGTTGTCCGCTTGGACATAAATGGTATGCGAACTATATTGGAAACACTAGAAAACGGCAGTATTTTTGGTTCTCTCTTTTCATATTATTCTGCCGACGAAGACAGTGTAAACATTGTTTGCTCCAAAGATTGCCGAGTTATTTTCATCCATAAGGAGCACATAACAAAAAGGTGTAAAAATACTTGTGCCTGCCATACTATGGTAGTTGAAAATCTGCTTAGTTTTGTTTCTGCAAAAACGGTATATCTTAGCGCTAGAATAGAGATTTTGAGTCGGCGGTCTATTCGTAAAAAGTTGCTTTGCTATTTTAAATACTGTTCAAAGGGAGACGACAAATCTTTTGAAATTCCATTTTCTTTAAGCTCTCTTGCAGATTATATTGGCGCAGACAGAAGCGCTATGATGAGGGAACTTAAAAAAATGCGGGAAGAAGGAGTTTTAACTATTAATAAACGAAAATTTATTATTAATAAGCATTAATATCATATCTTTTCATTATTGTTAAATTTTCTTTATCACTATTGTAAAAAAACATTATTCTGTGTTATAATAGCTCTTAATATTAATTATTTAAAGTAAAAATGAAAGGGTTTTTTTATGAGCATTTTGGTAAGTGTAGTATTATTGGTTGTTGGATTTGTTCTTCTTCTTAAGGGAGCAGACTTTTTGGTAGATGGAGCTGTTGGCTTTGCCAAGAGATTTCATGTTCCCTCTCTGGTTATCGGAATGACAATTGTGGCATTTGGAACCAGCGCACCTGAAGCGGCAGTTAGCATCTCTGCATCATTGGCAGGGAATAATGCTATTTCTTTTTCAAATGTTTTAGGGTCTAATATTTTTAATCTTATGGTTGTAGCGGGTTTGTGCGCCGCTATAAAACCTTTTAATATTAAAAGGATTGCTTTGACGAGAGATTATCCTTTCCTCCTTCTTATAACTGTGGCTTTAGCGATTCTTTGCCTTGACCCATTACTTGGTTCCGGCGAGATGTATCTCAGCCGTGCCGACGGATTGATTTTATTGCTGCTTATGGGTATTTACATGTATATAAATATAGCTGATTCTAAAAAGAACCCCGAAGAAGAGCCGGAAGACAACGAAAATATCTCTCTGATTAAAAGTTTTATCTTTTTCATTGGTGGTTTAGCCGCTATTATATTTGGAGGAGATATGGTTGTTGACTCAGGAACTTCTATAGCAAAGTTTTTAGGTGTAAGTAATACTTTTATAGGACTTACCATTGTCGCAATCGGTACATCTCTTCCTGAGTTGATAACCTCTTTGGTGGCTTGTAAAAAAGGAGAAGCGGATTTAGGATGGGGAAATGTTGTAGGCTCTAACATATTTAATATATTATTCATTCTTGGCATCTCCTCATTTGTTGCGCCGATGCCTGTTGAATTTGTTTCGGCGTACGACCTTGCAATCTTGTTTGCATTCAGCTTATTTATATACTTTGGAACATTAAAGAAATTTAAGCTCAATCGCCCTGTCGGAATTTCTATGGCAATTCTTTATGTTATCTATACAATTTATATTATAATGAGATAATCAGCTCGTGAAATCCTCTTCAAAGGAGGTCAATTCGTCTGCTGAATTTAAGATTATTCCCTCAGAAAGACGAATTAAGTCTGATGGGGGAATATCATTTATATAAACATTTAGAGAATACATATATGTTTCTCCGTCTTTACCCGAAAGATATATGGCTATATCGTTATTTTCAAGTCTTGCAATATATTTAACATTTTCTTGCGGTGTTGCTTTGCTGTCGGTCTGTACAGCGTTAACCCAATTTGAGTTGTTAAAAACCTCTGCGGAATTTTTCCCTTGAGAATAATATACCCCAACATATACTAAATATCCTGCAAGGCACGCTATTGAGAAAACAATTACACCTAAGGTTAGTCCTCTAAAGAATTTTTTAGTCATATTTTTCTTTACCTTTCCAAAAATTTGTAACATTAATTTAACCTATTATTAACAAGGTTGGGTCTTTTTATACTACACTTTATGGTATAATAGACCTATATATTATAAATATATAGGTTCAAATACTGTTGTATAT
>JAZNCG010000113.1:0-11074 GCA_045587405.1 Ructibacterium sp.
TGATAAATATCGTGGAAAAGAATTATATCTCCGTCAGACACATTTTTCTTTACATTAGAAAAAACTGCCGACGCATCACGAGAATCCCAATCCTTCGTATCAACAGACCACATAATTATAGGTTTTTCTATATCTTCTTGAACCTTTGAATTTGTTGCTCCGTACGGAGGGCGGAAAAGAGTTACATCTTTTCCTGTTATGCTTTTTACTGCATCAGATGTCTTCTTTATTTGATTTTCAAATTCATCCTCATCAGCTTTCGTCATATCTTTATGAGAAAAGGTATGGCTGCCAATTTCCATCTCTAATTCTTTCATTCTTTCTATTGATTTTTTATCCGCATTTACTAAATTTCCAAGAACAAAAAATGTTGCTTTTGCGTGGTTTTCCTCTAAAATATCCAGAATTTTTGATGTCATTGTGCTTTTAGGTCCGTCATCAAAGGTAAGAGCAACAGCAGGTTTGTTTTTATTTAAAAATGCCGATTCAACTATAGTCCAACCCTTTTCAACATATTTGTCTTTATCTGCTTTCAAAACTTCTATTTCCTCGTTGTCCGTTGAAATCATTTTTATAGAAACCTCACTTCTGTCATCGTACCAATCATTTGATGTATACCGAGGAACATTTAATTTTAAAACCACTTTACTATTTCCATTTTCCTGCCATATAGTTTTGGTAACATCTCTAAAGTCCTCTGACCAACCATCGTCAATATACTCTTCTATTGCATCTGATTTAAGTTCAAGAACTCTGCCATCAGGAGCAAATATAACAGATATGCCTTCGGCAAAATCGTTAGATGGAAGTGTTAAACCAAGAGATATAACCAAAATCATCATTAACATTATTGGAATAAGAATTTTATATAATTTTTTCACACAAATCTCCTCCTTTAGTTAATAAATGGCACTTACGCAATCTCTGGGAGCAACACATAAATTTATATCATTTTTAGGGTCAATCCCCACGCTGCAAAGCGCGTTGGCAACAGTTTGCTCTGCAAGTAGAGGATAATTATTTTCATGACTCAAATGCCCAAGTAAAATATTATTTGTTCCTGTCCTGACCAAAATTTCTGCCGCTTTTCCTGCTTCGTCGTTGGAAAGATGACCGCTTTGTCCTCTTATTCTTTGTTTAAGGGATAATGGATATGGACCAATCTCCAACATGTTTTTGTCGTGATTAGACTCTAACAAAACTGTGTCACTTCCGCATATACATTGGAATATGTTATCTTCTAAATATCCGATGTCCGTCGCGATGGATATTTTCTTTCCGCATCCATAAAAACTATAACCTACAGGATTTGCAGCATCATGGGGGATTGCAAAGGGATTTACCTTAATATCACCAATAGTAAAAGAGGAGTGGTTTTCAAAATATTTTCGCAAAGAAAAATCCAGTTTGCCGATTCTGTCCTCCATGGCAAACCAGGTTTCTTTGTTAGCGTAGATGGGTAGCCTATAGCGTCTTGCCATAACCCCTACGCCGGAAACATGGTCGTTGTGTTCGTGAGTCACCAAAATAGCAGAAAGATTGCCAGGGTTAAAGCCGATTTCTGCCATGCCTTTCTCTGCTTCTTTTCCGCTTACGCCACAATCGATTAAAATTCCCGTTTTATCTGTATAAATTAAAACGGCATTCCCACGACTCCCGCTCCTTAAGGAACATAATTTCATAACTATCCCGTCTCCAATATTCTATAGTTTAATCTTCTTTAAAAATAAAAGGGTCGCTGAATTAAGCAACCCTATATCCTACTGATAACAGGGTTATACCCTATCATATATTACAGAGCAGATGATAAATCATCTTCCTCTATTCCCTTGTTCTTTCTTCTGGTTATCTGTGCTCCTAAAGCACGCAACTTTTCTTCAAAACCTTCGTAACCTCTATCTAAGTACTTAAGATTATATACCTCGGTAACACCATGCGCCATCAAGCCTGCAATAACCATAGCTGCCCCTGCACGCAAGTCTGTTGCAACAACAGGTGCACCCGAAAGATACGGTGTCCCCTCAACAGTTGCAATTCTACCATCGACAGAGATGTTTGCGCCCATACGATTAAGCTCCCCAACATACTTAAAACGATTGTCCCATACATTCTCGGTTACAATACTTGTTCCTTTTGCAATAGATAACAATGTCAACATTTGTGGCTGCAAATCAGTTGGAAAACCGGGATGAGGCTGGGTTTTAACATTTGTAGCAGAATATTCTTCGTTTTTAACATATATACGAATGGCTTCGTCAAATTCCTCTACACCAACGCCCATTTCTTCAAGCTTTGCAGAAAGGGATTCCATGTGCTCGGGGATAATGTTGGTTATCATAACATCCCCTCTTGTTGCAGCTGCCGCAATCATAAAGGTTCCGGCTTCAATCTGGTCAGGAATAACGCTGAAATTACCGCCTTTAAGCTTTTTTACACCTTTGATTTTTATAACATCTGTTCCTGCGCCTTTAATGTTTGCGCCCATACAGTTTAAGAAATTAGCTACATCTACAATATGTGGTTCTTTTGCCGCACTGTCAATAGTTGTTGTTCCCTCAGCAAACACAGCTGCCAGCATAATATTAATTGTTGCGCCAACAGATACAACATCTAAATAAATATTATCTCCCACCAATTTCTCGGCAGAAAGTTCTACCATTCCGCGTTCGATATTAACTTCTGCACCAAGAGCTTTAAAGCCTTTTATATGTTGGTCAATAGGGCGGACACCAAAATCACAGCCACCGGGCAAAGCAACGCAGGCTTTCCCAAATCTGCCTAAAAGAGCACCCATAAAATAGGAGGAAGCTCTAATTTTCTGAACGGTTTCGTATGTAGCTTCATAACCCGTAAGGTTCGCACAATCAATCTCTACAACGCCTTTGTCAACGAAAACGGCACTACCACCCAATTTATTTATAATATCAACCAAAACTTCTATATCACTGACATGAGGAACATTATCAATTCGGCACTTGCCATTGACCATAATAGCGGCAACCAAAATAGCAACCGCAGAGTTCTTAGCACCGCTAATCTCTACGGCGCCTTCAAGCTTTGCGCCTCCTAAAATAACCATTTTTTCCATTTCTATTCCTCCGTAAAATTCATATTTCGAATTAATTACAAAACAATTTTTTATATAAAAAAACCTGAAATTCATCTAACTAATTTATTGTATCAGTTATTCAAAAGTATTGCAAGTCTTTTTATATCTTGAATACTGATTTTTAGAGAAAATATCAGGTTATACTTTTTTTAGATGTCTAAAATTAAATACGAACCACTAATTCGTTTTATATATTGTAACACAGTGAAGTTACAATACAATTACATATGCTTTAAAGTTTCCCTAAAAAAGAGATTTTCTGTAAAAATATAAATCTTTGTCCAAAAATTTGTAAATGCATATAATAAAAATGAAAAGAGGTGAAAAAATGGCTACAAAAATTTTTATTGATGCAGGGCACGGAGGAACTGACCCGGGAGCTATAGCAAATGGAGTTACAGAGCAGGATGTTAATCTGAATGTAGCAAGACAACTGGCTGAACTTTTAAGAAAAAATGGTTATGAGGTTATGGAATATAGAACAACAAAAGTTGAAAATGTTCTTCCCCAAAAGAACGCAGATTTATCAAATCGTGCAAATATGGCAAATCGCTGGGGAGCGGATTATTTTATAAGTATACACTCAAACAGCTCATTAAATCCGTCTGCAAATGGTTTTGAGGCTTATGTTTATCGGCTAAACTCTAGAGCAGCAGAATTGGCAGAATCCATTGTTAAATCGGTAGTCAATAATCTTGGCTCCAAAAACAATGGTGTAAGACAAGCAAATTTTGCTGTTTTAAGAAGAACAAGAATGCCTTCCGTTTTGTTAGAACTTGGATATGTTTCAAACCCGACCGAAGCGTTGAATTTAAACAGTTCGGCATGGCAAAAAGCAGTTGCTGAAGCCATATATGAGGGCATCTATAATTTTGTTAAACCGTAACACATTCTATATGTCCGCATAATATAATATGGGGCAAAAGAGGGTTATAAATTTTTAAAGCTTGCAAAGGAGAGTTTATCCCTATGGCAATTACAATAAGCCTATGTATGATAGTACGAGATGAAGAAAATTCCTTGGAAAAGTGTTTGGATACAGCAAAAGATATAGCAGATGAAATTATAATTGTTGACACAGGTTCAACAGACCGCACCGCAGAAATCGCAAAAAAATACACATCAAAGGTATACAGCTTTGATTGGGTAGATGATTTTTCCGCTGCTCGAAATTTTTCCTTTTCTAAAGCCACTATGGAATATTGTTTTTGGTTGGATGCCGATGATATAATTTTGTTGGAGGACAGAAAAAAACTCCTTAATATAAAAATGCAATTAAATTCCGACATTGATGTTGTAATGCTTCCATATCACATCGCCTTTGATGAAGACAATAAGCCGACATTTAAATACTACCGCGAGAGAATTGTCAAAAATAACCTTGCCTACAGATGGCAAGGAGAGGTTCACGAGGCAATTGCACCTATAGGAAATGTTATATATGAAGAAGCAGCAATAACCCACAACAAAACAAAACCTCACGACAGCAACCGAAACATACGAATTTTAGAAAATCTGTATAAAACAAAAGGATTAGATGCAAGACAAGAATTTTATTACGGAAGAGAGCTATTTGAACACCAAAGATATGAAGAAGCAAACGAAATTCTTGAAAAATTTTTGCAAAATCCTTGTGGATGGGACGAAAATAAGATAGACGCATATCTTACACTGTCTGTTTGTCTGGAAATGCAAGGAGAAAACCAAAAAGCAATAGTAAATCTTTTCAAAAGTTTTCTCATAGACGCTCCGAGATCAGCTGTATGCTGTGAATTGGGAAGACTTTTTTTGAAGGAGGAAAAGATAGAACAGAGTATATTTTGGTACGAGCTTGCTCTCCATTGTCCACAGAAAAATAAATCGGGTGGCTTTGTTAATCCTGAGCATAGAGGATATATCCCATATATAGGTTTATGTGTTTGCTATGATAAGTTAGGAGATAAAAAAACAGCTTTTGACTATAACGAAAAAGCAGGGCAACTACGCCCAAACTCAGAAGTTTATTTGTATAATAAGCGATATTTTTCTTCTTTGAATATGGTATGAAAGGAGTTTATAATATGAACTATAATGACGAAATGTGCAGAATGATGAATAATATTAAATTAACCTCAAACGGCAGAGTAAACGAAAAAAGTTGCTGTCGTAGAAATAATAATTTTTGCTGTCCTTCTGCTATTATAGGTCCAACAGGTCCGACAGGTCCAACAGGTCCGACAGGCCCAACTGGTCCAACAGGTCCAACAGGTTCAACAGGTCCAACAGGCATAACAGGTCCAACAGGTCCAACAGGTCCAACAGGCATAACAGGTCCAACAGGCATAACAGGCCCAACAGGCATAACAGGTCCAACAGGCATAACAGGCATAACAGGTCCAACAGGTCCAACAGGCATAACAGGTCCAACAGGCATAACAGGCCCAACTGGCATAACAGGCCCAACTGGTCCGACAGGATTTACAGGTGCAACAGGAGCCACAGGTGAAATTGGTCCTATCGGTCCAACGGGAGCAACGGGAGCAACAGGTGCAACAGGTGCAACAGGTGCAACAGGTGCAACAGGAGCTACAGGTGCAACAGGTGCTACAGGTGCAACAGGAGCTACAGGAACAATAGATTCACTTGTAGCAACATCCACGACTCAGGCAATAGCTACCGGAGTAGATGTCCCTCTTCTTACAAACACAACATTAACAGGGGAGTCAATAACTCATACACCAGGAGAAACAACTGTAACATTAAATGATGCAGGAGTTTATCTCCTTAGCTACAATGGGGCATTAGCAAACACAGGAACTACTAATGCTTGCATAGAAACTGTGCTTTCCCATAACGGAACAAATATTGTCGGCACTACTTCAACCGCTAGAATTGCCTCCGGAGCTACAGGAAGCCTTCAAGGAAACACCATCCTTACAGTTTCTTCATCGGAAGTTCCATCAAGCATTGTTTTAACAAATGTAGGAGATGGAGTAACCTGGGAAAAAACGACTGTTACAGCAGTAAAAATGGCATAAAAACATTAATTAATGGCTGTGAGCAATACGCTCACAGCCATTAAACATTAAATTGCCATAATTTTGGTTGCGATAATAAAAAATATCAAAACCGAACATGTATCAAGTATTGTTGTCAGTAGGGGTGCCGCCATAAGAGCAGGGTCCAATCCACATTTTTTAGCAAGCATAGGCAAAGCACATCCAAGGCATTTTGCCAAAACGACAGTTCCAACCAAACTTAATCCTGATATAAGAGCTAATTTCCACAAATCAATCTGTGAGAATATATCTGCATCACCGCTATACATAATATATACACGCAATGCATTTACAATCGCCAATATAACTCCAACCATAATTGCAATTTTCAATTCTTTAAAAATAACTTTTAAAATATCTTTGAAATCAATTTCATCAAGAGCCAATCCTCTTATTATCATTGTTGAACTCTGAGAGCCACAATTTCCTCCAGTTCCCATAAGCATAGGAATAAAAGCAACCAGTATGGGAACCGACACAAACGCGTTTTCGTATTTTTGCAATATCGCTCCTGTTATCGTTGCAGAAAGCATAAGGAATAAGAGCCAGAAAAAACGATTTTTCGCATGAGTAAAGGATGATGTTTTAAGATAAGTTTCCTCACTTGGCACAATAGCCGCCATCTTAGACATATCCTCTGTATTTTCTTCCTGCAATACATCAATAGCATCATCGACAGTTACGATACCAATTAAACGATTTTCTCCATCAACAACAGGTAACGCTAAAAAATCATATTTGTCAAACATTTTTGCAACATCTTCTTTATCATCCAATGTTGTAACCGAGATAATGTTGGTCTCCATTATTTCTTCAAGTGATTGGTCGTCTTTAGCAAGAAGCAGTTCTTTAACAGACACTATCCCCAAAAGCTTTCTGCTTTCATCGGTAACATAGCAAGTATAAATAGTCTCTTTATCAACACCTGTTTTACGGATACGCTCAAAGGACTGCCCAACGGTCATATGTTTTTTTAAGTCCACATACTCAATTGTCATCATACTTCCCGCACTATCTTTTGGATATTGCAGAATTTGATTTATGTTTTTTCTGGTTTCAGGGTCTGTATGCATAAGAATTCTCTTAACAACCCCTGCGGGCATTTCTTCAACAAGGTCTACTGTATCGTCAAGGTACAATTCGTCCAAAACCGCTTTAAGCTCCCTGTCATTAAAAGCAGTTATAAGTATTTCCTGTAAATCGTTATCCATCTCTACAAAAACTTCAGCTGCAGTTTCCTTGGGAAGAAGCCTAAACAGCAAAGAAAATAGAGATGCATCCAACTCTTCCATTATAAGAGCAATATCAATAGAGTTTATACAGCTTAGTATTTCCTTTAACTTTATAAAATTCTTTTCCCTTAAAAGCTCCGAAACCAAATTACAGATTTCGGAAAATTCCATTTCATTATATTTTTCTCCCATTTTTTCGCCTCCATAAACTTGTCATTTCAGGAAGAAAATCCAACAAGTTCAGCTTATGACCGACAAACAGCTATATCGGTCTTTACAACTTCGCCCATCAGATTTTCTACCGCCATCGCCGCTCGTGTCCATAAGCTCACCTCTTTCTAAAATAATATATCTTAATATTATCATATTACTAAATTTTTTTCAAGAAAAAATATTTACTAAAATTAAAAATATCTCTTTACCTTACAACTTTTTAATGGTATAATTATAGAGATGTCATAAAAAGGAGATGAAAAAGATTTGTTTAAGCAACTATACTGGCGGCTGACAGGGATTGTTGTTCTGGCGGTTTTTATCGCTGTATTGACAACCGGAGTTATAGGATTGACCGGGGCTTTGAATATTCAAAAAAGCGAATTTGAAACTGCTATGCAAAAGGTTGCCGAAAGCGATCTTCCTAATACAATACAGTCAATTTTATCAAGTGGCGAGGTTGACGATGTAAAACTTTCAGGCTTGGAGGCAGCTGTTGCCGCTTATGCGGGGCAACTGGCATTGAGCGAAAATCGTTCATACTTCATTATCAGTGCAAGAGATGCCGGGGTGGTGGTGCCAGCGGCACTTCGCCCGCATATAGTAACCATAACCCCTAACATTTCCGCATCAATGCGCGGGGCAAAAGGCGATAAAGTTTCAATTACAGGTGATTATATGGACTATTCCATATTCATCAAAAACGGTGACAGAATTGAAGATGGCTATATTTTCTATGTGAGGGATAATAAAACCGAGATTTATGACACTATGGGCAAGATGCTCAGCTTTATTTTTTGGGGTATGCTCATCGGATTATTCCTTGCGGCAATAGCAGGATTTTTTATGGCAAGATATATGACAGCACCTTTAAGGCATCTTACCGAGAGAGCAGACCGATTTGCAAAAGGAGATTTCGAACCGACTCTTGATAAAATTCCTCCGGGGGAAATGGGGGATTTGGTAAAAGCTTTTAACCATATGGGTACTGTTATGAACAAAAGCATTAACCAGATTAATACTGAAAAGCATAAAATAGAGGTCATATTAGAGCATATTAATAATGCAATTATAGCGTTTGATACTAAACAACGAATTATACATATAAATCCGGCGGCAATGAAGATGTTCTCTGTTAAAAAGCCCGAAGATATTACCTTTGACAGATTTTTCCGTTCTGTAGGGGCAGGAATTTGTATGGCAGAGTTCTTGTATCTTGACAAACCCGATGCAGAAGCAAAAGACCTTGTTATAGGCAACAGCCATATAAAGGCATATATGGTTCCTTTTAATATGGATAATGACAGAGTAGCAGGGGTTGTGTGCGTTTTTGAAGATGTCACCGAGCAATTTAATCTCGAGCTTGCCCGTCAGAATTTTGTAGCAGAGGTTTCTCATGAACTGAAAACCCCTCTTACTACAATTCGAACATATACGGAAACTCTTTTAAATGGATATTTGGATAATAAGCAAACAGCTACAAGTTTTTTAAACACTGTTATGGACGAAACCGACAAGATGAATGCCTTGGTTTCCAATTTGCTGATTTTATCCAGATTTGATATGCAAAGAATGGATATTGAACGGGAAGTGTTTTCTGTTGACGAAATGCTTCGTGGCCTTGAAAGAACCTTTGCTGTTGAGGCAAAGAATAAGGGACTACAGCTTTCCTATAACCGAACAACAGATATTCCTCAAATTTATGCAGACCAAAGCCAGATAGAAAGGGCTGTTAAGAATATTATATCTAACTCAATTAAATATTGTTTAAAGGGAGATAAAATTCAGATATTTGCAGGAAGCATATACAACAATGTGTATATAAAAGTTGAGGATACAGGAAAGGGAATTCCCAAAGCTGACCTTGGCCATGTGTTTGAAAGATTTTACAGGGTTGACAAAGCAAGGAGTCGCGATAAAGGCGGTACAGGTTTGGGTTTGCCTATTTCTAAAGAAATTATTGAAAGTCATGGCGGAACAATACAGATTGAAAGTGAATTTGGTAAATTTACAAGGGTTACAATCAATCTGCCTGCGTTAAAAGAAGAATAAGTTTGTTTAAAAAATAAAAAAAATAATAAAGGAGATATTGAAGATGAGAAACTTCAGAGTTGCACTAATTGGACTTGGTGGTAGAGGAGAAGGCCTTTACAGAGTATCATTAAAACAGAGAGATTATGTTGAAATAGTAGGTCTTTGCGATGATTATATGGATCGTTGCGAATATGTTGCAGATAAGGTTGTAGAAAACGGCGGCAAAAGACCACCTATGTACAACGATTACAAAAAATGTATCGATGAAACAAACCCTGATGCTGTCGTTATAGCAACATCATGGATGACGCATATAGAAATTTCTATGTATGCTATGGAAAAAGGTATTCCCGTGGCTTGCGAAGTCGGTGGCGCATACAGCCTTAACAGCATTTGGGATCTTGTTCGTTGCTATGAAAGAACAAAGACTCCTATTATGTTCTTGGAAAATGTGTGCTATAGAAGAGAGAGTCTTTTAGCGCTTAATATGAAAAGAAAGGGGCTTCTCGGAGAAATTGTTCACTGTGAAAGCCAGTATCGTCACGATTTGCGTGAAGAAATTTGTACAGGCAGAGAAAAAAGGCATTATCGCCTTGAGCAATATATTCATCGTAATGCTGAAACATACCCAACACATGACATCGGGCCTTTGTCAAAAATTCTCGATATAAATTGTGGAAATCGTTTTGTATCATTGATTTCAATAGGCTCAAAATCTGTTGGACTTAAAGAATATATAAAAGACAGAAATATAGAGAGCCTAAAGGATACAACATTTAATCAATCAGATGTTGTTACAACTACTATAAAGTGTGCAAATGGCGAAACAGTCACAATTGTACTTGATACCACTCTTCCTCGTTTTTATTCAAACGGCATTGTTGTAGAGGGTACAAAGGGACTTGTGCATAGTGACTTAAAGTGTGTATTCCTCGATGAAGAGCATAAGCAAGACGAGGAACATCATCTTGAGGATGTTGTAAATAATATTGATAAATACTTTGAAAAATACGAGCATCCGCTATGGGAAGGGTTTAATCCTGGCGACGAAGGTCATGGAGGAATTGATATGATTGTTTTCGACCAGTTTTTTGAGGCGCTTGACGAAAACAAGCCGATGCCGATAGATGTTTATGATATGGCAACATGGATGAGCATTACCCTTTTATCGGAGATGTCTCTTTCTACAGGGCAGATGGTTGCTTTCCCTGATTTTACAGATGGAAAATGGGTACATAATAAAAATACCTTTGCTCTATAATTTTAAAAAGTATTTTTAGCTGAGGGTTATTTTAGTAAAAAAGAAGAATAACCAATAAAATTAATGTAGTGAAACACAAAAAGTAAGATTCATACCAACAACGAAGCTAAATAAGGCAGTATTGGTTTTGAAACCATCTTTTTGTATGATAAGGTATCAAAAAAAGTCCGAAACACGCCAGTGTTAC
>JAZNCG010000114.1:0-4810 GCA_045587405.1 Ructibacterium sp.
CCATTCTACATCATTTTATCCTATCCCAAAATAGTGAGATGTATAAATGCGTATAATGAACAAATCGCGCCCTCGGAGTGTCTTGACACAGCTTCGGGTGTCCCAAGGCTTATAGCCTTGGCACGATTTATCCATTCTACATCATTTTATCCTATCCCAAAATAGTGAGATGTATAAATGCGTATAATGAACAAATCGCGCCCTCGGAGTGTCTTGACACAAACAGAATTACTTTATCTCAAGTAGTTTAATACAAAGA
This sequence comes from Ructibacterium sp., assembly GCA_045587405.1. Taxonomy (GTDB): domain Bacteria; phylum Bacillota; class Clostridia; order Monoglobales; family Monoglobaceae; genus Ructibacterium. Next base: position 260 of record JAZNCG010000114.1, read on the forward strand.
AAAGATGTGAAATAATTTGACTAAAAACTCAAACAAGTTCTTTCATCACGACCCCGAAATTGTTAAAAAGGCTTTTTCTATGGCGTGGCCTGCAATGATTGAATCCATATTTGTTACTTTAGCAGGTTTTATTGATTCTTTGATGGTAAGCTCCTTAGGAGCTAATGCGGTTGCCGCGGTGGGGCTGACAACCCAACCTAAATTTATAGGACTTGCCATTTTTTTTGCACTTAGCGTTTCTCTTTCTGCCATTGTTGCAAGAAGAAGAGGAACCGATGACAAAAAATCCGCAAATAATGTTTTGGTTACAGGCTTTCTTTTTGCTGTCATCGGTGCATTGTTATCAAGCTTGCTTTTTGTAAAATTTGCAGACCCCATTATGAAATTTTGTGGGTCTACCGAAAATACTCACAACGATGCTGTAACATACTTTAGCATTATTATGGGAGGAATGATTTTCAATTGTTTGCAGATTGCTGTTAACTCGGCACAAAGAGGTGCGGGTAACACCAAGATAACAATGAGAACCAATATTACTTCAAATCTCGTAAATATAGTACTAAACTACTTGTTGATTGGTGGGAAGTTTGGTTTCCCTGCCTTAGGTATCCAAGGAGCGGCGCTTGCTACTGTTTTAGGAACGGTTGTGAGTTGTATTATGAGCATTATTTCTATCTCTAAAAAAGATAGCTTTTTGAGTATCCCATATATCATTAAAAACAAAATAATGCCATCTATAAGTAGTTTTATAATGATCTGTAAACTCGGCTACAGTCTGCTTTTAGAACAAATTCTTCTTAGAATTGGCTTTGCAGCAACAGCTATTATGGCGGCAAAAATGGGTGATAATTCTATGGCAGCTCATCAGGTTGGCATGAACATTCTCGGCATTTCGTTCTCCTTTGGAGACGGCTTACAATCTGCCGCGGTTGCTTTAATAGGCAGAAAACTTGGAGAGGGAGATAAAGACAAAGCAAAAGCTTATGGTAGCGCTTGCCAATTCTTAGGTTCGATTGCCTCTATATTTGTTACTATTGCATTTGCGTTCAGCGGAAAGGCTATTATGCAACTCTTCTTTAAGGAAAGCGAAATTGTTTCTATTGGCATTGGTATTATCTGGTTGTTGATACCGATTGCTTTTTTCCAGATACGCTCAACTATATATATGGGATGTTTGCGAGGAGCAGGTGATACGCTTTATACAGCCATAATTTCGGTTATATGTGTAACCATAATACGAACAGCATTTTCATACTTCTTTGGATTTGCGTTAGGCTGGGGAATTTTTGGTGTCTGGACAGGAATTATTGCTCATCAGATGGCAATGTATATACTCTCCTGCATCAGGTTTAAAAGCGGAAAGTGGACATCTATCGTTATATAATTTAAAATAGGTTTCTTGTCTGTTCTTGCAAAAATATTATTTGTATAATATTTACGCCGTTGTCAGGCAGTAAACAAAAAAATCAGCTCGGCAAAATACCGAACTGCTATCAAAATGAAAATATTGTTACTAAAAAAGGGAGGCGTTTTTGAACACGCCTCCTAAATTTTATTGTGAAATAACAAGGTTAAAGGTTATCCGACAGCAATCCTGGATTGAAGTATCAGGGTCGGGCTCCTATTTATCCGACATTTTAGCCAATTCCTGTTTGAAGGTTTCTATGTCCTTAAACTTTTTATAAACAGAAGCAAACCTGACATAAGCAACCTCGTCTATGTTGCGCAGTCTATCCATAACCATCTCACCGATTTTTTCGGAGGAAACCTCTCTTGCCAGAGAATTATGAATTTCAGCCTCAATTTCGTCTATCATAACATCAATAGCGTTTAAAGATACAGGTCGGCTTGCACAGGAACTCAAAATTCCTCTTTGGAGTTTTTCTCTGTCAAAGCTCTGCCTTGAGCCGTCCTTTTTAATAACAATTATAGGAACACTTTCTATTTTTTCATAGGTTGTAAACCTTTTCCCACATTGTAAACATTCTCGTCTGCGACGGATTGCTGTTCCATCTTCGGCAGAACGAGAGTCCACAACCTTACTTTCTAAATGTCCGCAAAAATAACAACGCATAAATTCATGCCCCCTTCGGGTCAAATTGATTTTTTATATATCACAGTATAAACAATTGATTCATCATTTGTCAACTAAATAGATAAACTGTTAAATAAACTTAACATTACACTATTCCGTCGCTGTTGAGAAAGAAAGAGCGGGCAAGCCTCCTGTGTCCGTAAGATTTGGCATTTCGGGATAAGCGCCCCAAGCATATCTCACAGCAACAGGTTTGAGCACTTCGTTGCTATGCACTATAACCTTGTTTCCTTTTATAGTTGCCTCGGCTTTTACAAAAACACCATCTTCTCCTGCAATTTCAAATTCTTGTAACTTTTTAACATTGATCTTGTTTTTCTTTATCATTTCGTCAGTTTGTTCGTCGGCGTATCTTTCAGGAGGCATAATCTTTAATTCTCCTGAACATTCAAAGGTAAGCTCTATATTCTTTCCATCAATCCGCATTCCTATATAGCGAGGCCCCGAAACCACAGTTTCCGGCACTCCGTATACATCACGCTTTGCATATAGCATAAATCTATCAGCCACAATATCTTTTTGATGGGGGTGAATATCCTCTCTGCAATTTCCAACTCCAACTTCGTATTCGCCATAAAGGTCAATAAGAGGAACAATACCTATATTTTTCTTGTTTTTTACCTGTTCAAGAGCTAATCTCTGTCCTTCTCTTATCAGACTTTCGTCTTTTTTGTGTCTGGTCAGCTGTGCCCAATAAAAAGGCAAATCTTCTCCCCAAATTGAACGATAATCATTAATCAATCCGCTTAGAGCATCTCTGTACTGGGTTGCAGACAGGTTTGTTCTATATTGGTCTGCCTCTCCTTGATACATTAATATCCCGCATATTTGCAGTTTTTGGAAAGGAGCTACCCTGTTAAAATATAATCCGCCATCTGTTGAACTGAATTGTCCGTAAGTCTTTCCCCATTCAATCCAGCGATTTATTTCGGTATCACCAACTGCCGAGTTGATTATTCCCACGGGAACACCAAACTCTCGTTGGATTCCCTGAGCAAAATAATATCCAACAGCCGAACAGTAGTTGGCGGTATCTCTGCCCATTTCACGCCAAGACTGTTCACCATAATTGATTGGAATATCAGAAACTTCTGCCCCTGCCCCTAAAACGCCCTTATCCCATAGATTAAGGACTCGGATATTGGAGTTGTTTACCTCTTCTTTTCCTTCTTTGGATTCAAGATAATCAATTGTATCTTGGCCTGCCATCATATAATAATCCATATTGGATTGCCCAACGCATAGCCAAATATCGCCAAAAGTTATATTTTCAAATTTCTTTTTTTCGCTCTTTGAACGAATTGTTAATTCGTACTGGCCTCCATATGAAAAACTACCTAATTCAACCTGCCATTGAGAATTGCTGTTTGCAACAGCTTTTTGAGAAAGCTTGCCACCATTAACATTCTCAAGTACAACTTCAACTTCTGTCCCCATAGGAGCGTTGCCCCAAATCACCAGAGGCTTTTCAGCCTGAAACATCATATCGTCGGAGAAGATATTTGATACGGAAAAACCCTCCGAGGCATAATCATAAGTATAATTTAAAGGAGATGCTAACGACAAATCGCCATTGTCCTCCCAAACTTGAATTCTATAGCTATCACCAATAGTTTTATCTGTGGCAGGAATATTTATCTCAATTTCTTCCGTCACATCTTTTTTGAAGCTTTTATCCTCCAAGTGAGCGGATTTAAGTATTCCGTCTTTGTTGTAGACAGCTGTAAGGATTGTTCCGTCAATATCCTTCTTTACATCAAAAACCTGCAACTTCATACACATATTATATTTGCCTTGATTGGATTTAGTATAAACCCAATCGCAATACTCTAAGCATTTAAGCTCTGCAAAACCTGCACCCACAGGAATTTTCACCTGAATATATCTGTATTCATAAGTGCCCGTTGAATATATTTCCTGCCAATCCTCATAGCAACCATCTTTGTTATCCTTAGGTTCTATCCGTCCCAATCTATGAAAATTCCGACTATCTGCCGAAGCAAAAAATTCTGTTCCAAGACAGCGGTTTACGGAAGCTTTTCCCCCTGCAGAAGAGGGCAAAAATCTAATGCCTGCAAGCATATATGCTCTGCCCAAATCGAAAGTTATGGTTGTAGGTTCCTTGGCTATAAAAACTGTTTTCTCGTCGCCGTCAAATAGCTTTGCAATATCTTCAGGGGTATCCTTTGTGCTCCATGTTTTTGCACCCTGATTGTTTTCTATTTCCTCGCATTTTGTGTACATTTTCATATCAGGAATATGATAATATTCCTTTTGCGGTTTTTTAAAAAGAGATGAAACATTCCACGCAAAAACCGATTGACAAAAGAATACTGACAACATAATAGCTATAGAAATAATATATTTCATCTTCTTGCTCATATTTTTCATCTCACATTCTTTGAATAAAATTCTTTATTATTATATTTATTTTACAATATTGAAAGAATAATGTC
>JAZNCG010000115.1:0-18113 GCA_045587405.1 Ructibacterium sp.
CGACACAACTGGATTTAACCTGTGAGGAGCTTGCAGATATCAAAACTGCGGTTTCCGAAGCTGTGACGAACGCTATTGTTCATGGGTATAAGGACAAAAGTGGCATAGTTGAAATTATGTGTAAAATATGCGGGAATCAAATTATTGTTGTAGTTAAGGATGCGGGTGTTGGAATAGAGGATATAAGCCTTGCGATGCAACCTCTTTACTCAGGTTCTGGAGACGAGGACAGAAGCGGTATGGGGTTTACGGTTATGGAAAGTTTTATGCATTCTTTAAAAGTTGAGTCAGAAAAAGGAAAAGGAACAACAGTGACGATGACAAAGAGGATAGGAATGGATTCATATGTGTAGCTCTGCCCTTTGTAATGAGGATTTGTTAAATCTTGTAGCAAAGGGAGATACCAAGGCTAAGGAAATGTTGATTTCTCAAAATACAGGGTTGGTACATAGTGTTGTTAATCGTTTTTTGGGCAGAGGTCATGAAAGAGAGGATTTATTTCAAATCGGGTGTATTGGATTGATTAAAGCGGTTGAAAAGTTTGATACATCATATAATGTTAAGTTTTCTACTTATGCAGTCCCGATGATTATGGGCGAAATAAAGAGATTTATCAGAGATGACGGGATAATAAAAGTGAGTCGGAGTCTGAAAGAAACGGCATCTAAGGCTATGTCGATTAAAGAAGAGTTGATGAATAAAAACGGGACAGAACCAAAGCTGAATGAAATTGCAGAAATTATGAATATATCTCCATCGGAGCTGTCGATGGCTTTTGAAGCGGGGGTAAAACCTGAGTCTTTGTATGCAACAGTTGAGGGGAAAGACAGGGAAAACAAACCTTTGATTGAAAGATTAGAGGAGGGGAAGGATTATGAGGAAAATATTGTAAATCGTATTGCGGTTCGCAGATTAATAGAGGAACTTGATGAAAGAGAACAAAAAATTATATGTCTTAGATATTTCAAGCAACAAACGCAAGCTAAAATTGCAGATATACTGGGGATATCTCAGGTTCAAGTTTCCAGAATTGAAAAGAAACTATTGAGCAGATTGCGACAAGAACTGGCAGAATAAAATTACAACAGGAACTGGCAGAATAAAATTACTTGTGTTGACAATTTTTACTAAAAGAGGTATAATATTAATGTTCATATTTTATGTGAATAAATATTATATAGCTATATCGGAGGTAAATATGAAAAAAAGACTAACAAGCGTGATCGTATTAGTCACAATGCTTATTTCTTTGTTTGCTTTGCCATGCAGTGTTACTGCGGCGGTTAGCGGAAGAGACATTGTCAATGCGGCGATGGGGTATATTGGGAAAGTACCATATGTTTGGGGCGGAACTAAAATTGATGGTGCAAATCCAGGAGCGGATTGTTCAGGATTTATATGCCGTCTTTACGAAAAGTTCGGTATTAATATGTGGTCTGTAAGAACTCATCTGAGAGATTATGGAACCAACTTAGGAACAGATTTAAATGTTGCAAAGCTTGGTGATATTATTTGGTTTGAAGGTCATGTTGCTATATACAGCGGTAGAAATGCCAATGGTGAACATATGATAGTTCACGAAACAGGTGGCAGCTACAAAAATGTTGTACATACAAAGGTTAAGATTGTAAATGCTGCCCTTAAAGGAATAATCAGAATACCGGGGGTTGATGGTGATGCTGCGGGAACAGGATATGTTCCAACACCGGCTGCACCAAATGTAAAATTTTCATTACCTACAGATAGTAAATATGTTTCAAAACAGTTTGTTGGCGAAACAAATGCTTGCGTTGTAAATCAGGTTGTTAAACCTAACGGCACATCTGTTACTGCTATGGGATTATATCTCTATGATGCATCAGGTAACTTAATAAAGAAACATACCGAGAGCATTTCCAATGTGGGAACGGGTGGCGCGCCTTATCATTCATGGTATGATATAAATAAAGAATTGGGAATTACATTAACTACCGGTACTACTTATAAGTATAAGTTCTTTGGAATATTTAACGGAGTTGAGGTTGCAGGTGGTATGTTCAGTTTTAAAACGGGTGGACCTACTCCAACACCAAAACCTACACCTGTACCGACACCTGCACCGACACCTGCACCAACCCCAAAACCTACACCTGCTCCAACACCGATTGTAGAAGATGATGAGTATGACGAGTACGATGATGAGATTGTTATTGGGGATGAAGAATATACAGTTTATTTTGAGGTAGACGGAGAAACTGTTGAGGAAACGACAGTTAAAAACGGAGAGAAATATCCTTATCTTCCTAAGGTTACAAAAAAGGGGTATGAATTTAAAGGGTGGTACACATCTAAAAATGGCAGAGGCAAGAAAATTACTAAGTCTGTAAGAGCTGATATAGATGACGACCAGACCTTGTATGCATATATGGTGCCTAAGAATAAAACTATAAAAATGCAGATTGGAAATCCAAGATTTGAACATAATGGTGTATCGCGCGAAATTGATTCAAATGGAACAGTTCCTGTTTTAAGAAGGGACAGAACTCTGCTCCCTATTCGTGCTATTATAGAGGCGATGGGTGGCGCTGTTGGTTGGAATGATGCTGATTGGTGCGTAACTATTTCTTATGGAGATGTTAACATTGAGATGTATATAGACAGTGCTATTGCCTATGTAAACGGCGAAGAAAGAGAGTTAGATGTTGCTCCGACATTGATAAACAGTCGCACAATGATGCCTGTAAGATTTATCACAGAGGAGCTTGGCGCTGATGTTGATTGGGATGATAATACTGAAACAGTTTTAATCAACTACTAAATAAGAATTCTTAAATATAAAATTTTTAAAAAGGCTGTAGAAAATACTGATGCGGGCTGGATTTGTTGTCCGTTTGAGTGGTATAATTTTCTACAGTTCTTTTTGTTTCTAATACTTATATAGTTTTATATGAAAAAGGTTGCGAAATATTAAGTGTGATGGTATAATGAATTCATCGAAGATGAATTTAATGAATAATGAAGTCGCTACGCTGATGAATAATGAAAAATTAATAATAAAAGAAGAAAATCGCCTTGCGATTTTCAACCACAATTATTCATAATTCATTATTAATTATTCATTTGATGAGTGGCATCTAAGTCGTTCAGTCTTAAAAAATGAAATCGTAAAAATGAGATTGTCGAAAATTCAATATTCTAAATAAAATATTTCATGAGTGTGATAGAATGAGTGTTAAGAAATTTAATTCATCAACAAGAGCTATTGCTAATGATAGATTTGAAATTAAAGAAAAACATAGAGTTGTTTTGGCAAAAACAGATGATGGAGAAAATACATCTGTTGTGTCAGTTATTCTCAAAAGGAAAGATTAAGAAAGCAGGAGTGAAAGAATGAAAAAATACAGTTATATTCCAAAAGGAACTTGTTCAAGAAAGATAGATTTTGGCATAGAAGAAAACAGAGTGTATAATGTTGCCTTTACTTTTGGCTGTAATGGAAATACAAAGGGAATAGGTGCATTGGCAGAGGGTATGGAAGTTGAAAAAGTTATAGGGGCATTGGCGGATATAGATTGCAACGGAAGAGGTACATCTTGTCCTGCTCAGCTTGCTCTTGCTCTCAAAAAAGCTATATCGGGAGAACTTGAAGAAATAAATTAAATAAATTAAGGTGGTTGTATGAAAAAAGTTAGATTGATTTTATTGGCTACAATAATATATTTTTGTGTTTGTATGCCGTCTTTTGCAACTTCTGATGGGTATATAGTGAAATTTAACAGGAATATGGAAGAAATTTGTGATTTAAATAAGTTTACTCCCGTATTTAAGGATTTAAATATTTATGGTTGCGTAAATAAATCGGATTTAAAAGGACTTGAAGAATATATAGACAAGTGTGTTGAAAATGTAGAGATGGAGCCTGTTGATGGGGTTGAAGAAAAGGAAGCAAGAGGAGAAATTAATCTTTTAGTAACATCAGAATTGCCATGGAATCACAGCCTTGTAAATAATGAATTTGCATGGGAGATGGGAAACTACGGAGATGGTGCGGTTGTTTGCGTTGTTGATACAGGTTGCGCTCCTCATAAGGACTTAGAATCCTCTGTTGATGAGGGTTATACCTATGAATACATAAGAGATGTAGAAATTGACGGAGTACAGTACGCAGAAATTGAAAGAAAAAATGGAAGTGCTGACGAAAACGGGCATGGGACACATGTTTGCGGAATTATTGGTGCTAAGGTTACAACTTTGACAAACGGAGTTTCGGGAGGCATGGCGCCGAAAGCAAAAATAATTCCCTTAAAAGCCCAAGAAGGTAAGTTTATTGAATTTCTGAAGGCTCTTTATGATGCCTACGAGGAATTTGAGTGCGATGTTATAAATATGAGTTGGTCACTTAGTAATCCGAGTCAAGAAGGAATCGCTCTATTAAGCGACGCAATGAATTTTCTTCATGAAAACGGCGTAATACTTGTCGCGGCTGCAGGGAATAGTAATGATTCGAGTATTTCGTATCCTGCAGCTTGCGACAATGTGATATCAGTTGGGGCGGTTGATTCTAATGGGAACAGAGGAAATTGGTCATCGGGTGGCTCCTGCTATAATAGGTTTGTAGATATCGCGGCTCCAGGAGTAAATATAGGAAGCACATATAAAGATGGTAAATATCAATATATGTCGGGAACTTCTATGGCAACCCCTCATGTAGTGGCGTTGGCGGCGTTGGCAAGGTCCGTAGATTCCGATTTAACCCCTGATGAGTTCATGGAGCTTTTAAAGATAACCGCAACAGATAAGGGTGATATTGGAAGAGATGACGAGTATGGATATGGCATAATTAATGTGGAAGCCTTTATGAAGAAACTGACAGAAGGGGAAGTGTATCAATCCTCTCCAAATTATGATGGCGAAAAGTTTAAGGTAACGATTTATAATAATACGGGAAAAGAAATTCAAGGTGCAAAGCATATGCTTGCAGAAAAAGAAGGCAAAATATTAAAAAGCCTTTTGGAAACAGATTTTTCTTTGGAGAATGGGGCGTTTGCATATTTAGATGTAACTGAATTTAAGGATAAAGAGATAGAGAGTTATTTATATGAAGAAAAAACAATGAAACCTTTGGCAAAGAAAAAGGCGACAACTGTTGTGCAATAACAAAGTATCATATAAAAATGAGGGCTGCAGCAAAAATTTTGCTGCAGCCCTGTGTTCTATTGAATACTGAATAACAAATCTCCGTATGTAGGGAATGGCCAAATATCTTTAGGAGTATAGATTTCCATTTGGTCTGCGATTTTTCTCACGCTGTTCATTTTGTCAAGAACAAGGTCCCTGTAGGCATCAGCCTGAGCTTGCTTGTCCGTAATATTTTTAGCGATGGAAACATTTTCTGCTAAAATTTCGGATTCTTCAAACAGGTCAGAGGTCATAGCCGAAAGTTTTTCTATCAATGTAAGCTCCATTCGATTTTCTGCACAAGGGCAAGCCTCTTTTTTTGCACAAACAGTTTGGCTGAGAGTTTGTACATATCCTGTAACTGCGGGCAAAATATCTCTGCGAACCATCTCTAACATTGTAAGTGCTTCGATATTCAAAACTTTACTGTAATTATCCAAAGCGATTTCATATCTGGAAAAAGCCTCTTCACGATTAAATATTTTATGTTTTTCAAAGAGGAATAAATTTTTTTCCTCGATAAATGCAGGAATAGCCTCTGGCGCGCTCTTTCTGTTTGAAAGGCCACGCTTTTTTGCTTCTTCCATCCATTCTTCAGAATAGTTGTTGCCATTGAAAATAATTCGTTTATGTTGACTTATTGTGTTTTTCAAAAGGAGCAATAAGTCTTTTTCGAAGTTTTCAGGCGAGCTTTGTTCTAACTGGTCTGCAAATTGAGAAAGAACTTCTGCAACAGCGGTGTTTAAGAAAAAGTTAGGACCCGAAACAGACAAGCTGGAACCGGGCATACGGAACTCAAACTTGTTCCCCGTAAAGGCAAAAGGCGAAGTCCTGTTTCTGTCGGTTGTGTCTTTAACAAAGTTTGGCAGAGCGTCAACGCCGCCTGTTTCCATAATCTCTTTTTTACGATTTGTGTAATCACATTCTCTTTCGATTGATTCCAAAACTTCGGCAATCTCATCTCCAAGGAAGATGGATATAATAGCAGGAGGAGCCTCAGCCGCCCCAAGACGATGATCGTTTCCTGCAGTTGCAACGGACATACGAAGCAAATCCTGATATTCGTCAACCGCTTTGATAATTGCACAAAGAAATGTTAAAAATTGCAAATTATCATGAGGGTGCTTACCTGGTTTTAGAAGATTAACTCCTGTGTCGGTACAGATAGACCAGTTATCATGCTTTCCGCTACCGTTAACCCCTGCGAAAGGCTTTTCGTGCAATAAGCATTTCATAGAATGTTTTTCGGCAATCTTTTTCATAAGCTCCATAGTCAATTGGTTATGGTCGGTAGATATATTGCCGGGACTATATACAGGGGCAAGCTCGTGCTGGGACGGAGCCGCCTCATTGTGCTTGGTTTTAGCAGGAATACCTAATTTCCAAAGCTCTTGGTCAAGGTCTTTCATATAGTCCGCAACTCTGGATTTAACAACGCCAAAATAATGGTCGTCAAGCTCTTGACCCTTTGGTGGCATAGCCCCAAAGAGAGTTCTCCCTGTAAATGTTATATCTCTACGCTTTGCGGCAACCTTTCTGTCTATAAGGAAATATTCTTGTTCAGGACCAACTGTTGTAGAAACGCGTTTAACATCTTCGTTCCCAAAAAGTTTTAATATTCTTAAGGCGTGAACATTTAAGGTTTCCAAAGAACGCAGTAGAGGAGTTTTTTTATCTAAAGCTTCACCGGTGTAAGAACAAAAGATTGTAGGGATACAAAGTATACCATCTTTTATAAATGCGTTAGCGGTAGGGTCCCAGGCGGTGTAGCCACGCGCTTCAAAGGTAGAGCGCAAACCTCCTGATGGAAAACTGGACGCATCAGGCTCGCTTTTTATAAGTTCTTTTCCCGAAAATTCCATAATCACTTTATCGTTTTCTATGGGAGAAATAAAGCTGTCGTGTTTTTCGGCGGTAACCCCAGTCATAGGCTGGAACCAATGAGCAAAGTGCGTAACACCTCTCTCTAAAGCCCAATCTTTCATTGCATTTGCAACAACATCGGCTACTTCTCGAGTAAGGGGAACACCTTCTTCTTTGGTTTGTTTAACATGGTTGTAGGTATCTTTTGGTAATCGTTCCTTCATTGTTGCATTGTCAAAAACCATACAGCCGAAAAGTTCGTTGACATTTTTCATAAAAATCTCCCTTCTGCCACCTTGTATCAGCATAAATAATTTAAGCAAAATTAACCTATTATGATTATATAGGCAGAGGCGAAATTTGTCAAGTGTTGGGAATAAAAATCAAGGATAAAATGATAATAATATGAAACAATAATAAAAAGAAAAGGAGAATAAGGTTATGAATAATAAAAAAATAATAGGCCCTGCCGAGAGAGATTTTAAAGAAGATAAGAATGCTTTTAGTTTAACAAATGCGGCATCTGCTACTGAGTGCACAGGGTTAATAATGCAGCCCCCGCAAAATGATGACGAAGAAGAAAATTACGAAAAAATATATTCGTATTACCCGTCTATAACCAGAAACAAGGCTAAAGAGGAAGAAGAAAAATAAATCTTGCGCAAGATGTAATCGGAGATTTTGCGACCTTCTGATAATTGATCAGAAGCAGCAAAGAAAAGATGCATATACAGTATAAGAAGGATATAGATGGACTTGGTTTGCAGAGACATCTTGAATTAACACAACAGATTTACCATAAGTATAAAGACCGGAGATAAAATAAAAAATTCGGGGAGGGGTTGACAATAAATTTAAAAGTGTTAGCCCATAAAAAATGGACTTTTGCGATTTGCAAAAGTCCATTTGAAATTATTTTGGACTATTATTCAACACTGCCACTGTTATCTCCGCTGCTGTTCTCGGTTTCAGGTTTTGCAATTGTAACAGTTTTTGCTTCGCCTTCACCAATTTTTATAGAAATTGTATCTCCGTTCACAGCTGTTACAAGGTTGCCTTCAACAGAATTTTCGCCCTTTGTGATAGAAATTGCATCTCTTAAATCTTTTGCCAAAACAGTAATCTCTAAAGCATCGGTTTCTTCTGCAAGGTCAATCTTTGTAAGCTCGCTTAAAGAAACAATTTTCTTATCTGTAGAGTTTGTAACAATAACAACATATGCATCATATGTGTTGGTGTTATCGTTTAAGGTTTCGCATTCTTCGTCTGTGTATACAGGTGAGATTATATAATCTGTATCAACAATTTTTGCATCCTTGAAGTAGTTAAAAGCATAGCTGCTTACAAGGTTTTCTGTAGTAGATTTAATATCTGTAGTGTTATCCTTAAAGATATTCTTCTTAAAATCAATGCTGTTGCTTAATTCGTATAAAACTGCAACATCATATTTTTCAAAGGTGTTGTGTGTTACTTTAAGTGTATTTTCGCCTGTATGGTCAGCAAAGGTAAGAGCTGTTCTTGTTTTTACTTCTTCGCCTTCTGTAGCAATATGAGTATTTAAGAAGGTATTGTTTATTATGGAAACTGTTCCCGAAAGAACATCTGCCATAACAGTTTCAAAGCAACCTTTAACTGTATTTCCGGCGAAGGTAAATATTTTTTTGTCGCCTGCTGTGGAAAGTATCATATTTGTAAGCTCTGTATCTTCAGCGGTTTCAAAATCAAGATTTTGTATTTTAACATTTCCGTTTTCAGGAATGGTTAAAGGAGCTTTCAGAATAACGGTTTTGCGGTCTGTTGCATCTCCGTAAACTGCGTTTTCACCATTTAATGCAATAGCTTCATTTACAACAACAGTTGTAACATTTTCGTCATTTAATGCTTCTGCAAAATCAACCTCGGTTGTAACCTCCTTAACAGGATTTTCACCAAGCTTTAATTCAGAAAGGTCAATGCGGACATCATATTTGTCATAGTCTTCGCCATTTCCGTCGCAGTCAATCAAGAATACGATTTCGCTATTTTGTGTTTTGGTTGATACATAAAATATTTCGGTGAAATAGTAACGCCCTTTTTCGTTTTCTTTAAAATTATAGAAGTTCATTTCTACAAGGTTATCTTTAGAACCATGGTAGTATGAAACCTCAGCTTTACGAGGATTGCTCAAATTAGCCGGCAAGGTATAGGTTAATGCTATAAAATGACCATCGGGATTTAAAGAAGAACCCTTATAATCGTTAATGTAGTTCAAAGTTCCTTTGGCTGTCAACCATCTCTGGTCAGTTCTTTCGGAAGTAAGCTTAACTTTTGTCATTAACTCGTCAGCATCCTTGCCAAAGCCACCGATGTTATCTCCCGTTGAAGGCTTTAACGAGCCATATTCAGGTTCATCAGTTTCCCAAGCGGCGTACAGTGTATCTTTTTTTGAAATTGTGTCATATGGGTCTACTTTGTCACTTCTGTCAGCCTCGTCGGGGTCGTATGCTACGGTGTACCAGCCTAAGAATCTGTATCCGTCATATTCGGGGTCATCGGGCATATTGCTATTATATGATGAACCCTGTTTGCATTCAACAGAATAAGTGGTTTTGTCTTCGTCGTTATCAAAGTATCCGCCGTTTGCATCAAATGTTATAGTATATTTTTTTGTGGAGCTGCTTGAGCCACTGCTTCCCCCACTCCCACCGTAGGAAGGGCGATAGCTACCTGTACCATAGTTAATATTAGAAGCAAATTTCCTGTTAGGTGATTCCTGAGATGCAATAGTTGCGCCTGATGTTCCAACTATTGCATCTGTTGTTAAGTCTAAAAGATGTCCGTTAATCATTGTTCCGCTATTAAAATATACTTTGCCTTCAAAGGAGGGGCTTATAACAGCTCCGCCCAAAACAACTCCGTTGAAGGTAGCATTGGCTTTTACAACCGCAAGCTTGTTGCCATAATTGGAGGTATATGTCTTGTCGTTCTCGTTTGCGTAAAGGCCAACAATATTATCAACGATTGTAACTAATTCGCCACGAGTTATAGGGTCTGTGGGGCGGAAGTTTCCATCACTTCCCTGAATATATTTTCTATCTGTCATAAACGAAACCGCTTTTGTTGCCCAGTCGCCAATACTGTCTTTGTCAGCAAAGTTATCTAAAACAGAGGTGTTTGCATCGTTAATCTGCAAACCAAATGCACGACTCAGCATAACAGCTGCCTCTTGTCGTGTTATGCTTGCGTTGGGAACAATTGTTCCGTCTTCATAGCCTGTAATAACCTTTGCTTCATACAATCTTGAAATTGAGTGGGCAAACCAATCGCTTTTAGAAACATCTGAGAATACTTTAACGCTTTGTTTTTCATAACCAATCATATTGTCAAGAACGGTTGCAACCTCGGCCCTTGTAATAGAGTCGTTGGGGCGGAAGTTTCCTAAATTATCGCCATTGACTATTTTAAGGTCGCTCCATCTGCTTATGGCGTCTTTTGCCCAGTGGTCTGTTGTGTCGGGAAAATCCTTTGCCAAAGCAGGCGTAAGCATAGTTGAGCCTACCATAACCAAGGCTAAAAAGCCTGATAAACATTTTTTCTTAAAGTTCATATTAAATACCTCCCAAGTTGATAGAATAAATTATTTTTAAATTTAGTATAACATAGCAGATTAATTATGTCAAAGAATAATACTGATAAAATCCCAAAAATCTACAAAAAAGCAATTCTTTTTTTGTATTCGGTTGGCGAGCAACCTACATGTTGCTTAAAGGCCCGAGAAAAACTGTGTATACAAGAATATCCCAAAGAGTCTGATATACGACTGACAGAGAAAGAATCTTCCCTTAAAAGTCTTTTTGCCTCGGTTATTTTAAGAGTGTTATAAAACTCCATAAGGCTTTTCCCTGTGTTAACCTTGAATATGTGGCTTAATTGGGATTTGCCGAGCATAAAGCGCGTGCAAATATCATCCAAGGTAAGATTTGAATATATATTTTCCTTCATATAACCCTCTATAAGCTCGCATATAGAATTTTGCGCAACAGCACGAGAGTTGGCATTTGAAATAATTTTGTTGTCAAAGCCGATGTTTTGACGCATTAAATTTATAAGTATTTCCGTAAAGTAGCACATAAGAAGCTGAGAAGAACCGAACTTTGAATTTGAAAAATCCAAATTTCGTTTATCCTCGTATTGATTGGGAATAGAGCCTAAGGCGTTCTTGGCTTCTGCCAAAAATAAGGATAAAAGGGTTTTTATTGTTTTGTCGGCATCAAAAATTTTCTTGCCGAAAAAACTCATTTTAGGGCTATCACAGGAAAAGGCAATAACCAACATATTGTTAGGCGATTTATGGTCGGAAATATGAGAATGGATTTCGTCTGGTTCGTGAAATATCATCTGTCCTTGCTTTAAAGTACAGCTATTGCCGTCTGTAACGGCTAAAACGCTACCGCTGTCTACATAAACCAGTTCCCAGAATTTATGCTTTTCGGGGGGATGATTGAAGTTTTTGCCGAATTCAAAATAATAGATGCTGTTAAAGCCTTGCAACTCTATTTCTTTAAGAACGGGCTGTAATTTGAACATTAAAAAATCGCCTCCGGAAAAAATGTTAAAAAAATACTACTATTTATCAAATACATTGTTTTGAAAAAAGTATATAATAAAATCGATAATATGTCAACTATTTCAATGTATAAATAAGGAGTGTATTTTGATGAATGTATTGGCAATAGGGTGCCATCCGGACGATATTGAAATTAATTGCGCCGGAACTTTGGCAAAATGTGTTAAAAGAGGGGACAATGTAACTGTTTGTCATGTTTGTAATGGAGATTTGGGACATGTTGTTATAGAACCTGACGAGTTGAGAAAAATTCGAATTGAAGAGGCAAAAAAAGCAGGGGCTATGGCAGGAATAAAGGTTGTAACCTGCGATATAAAAGATTTGATGGCATATGACGGAAAAAAAGAGCAGAGAGATAAGCTTGTGGACATAATAAGAGAGGCAGATCCTGATGTTATTATAACTCATGCGCCCAATGACTATATGCCGGACCATACTGCAGTTTCTAAATTGGTTTTTGATGCGTCTTTTGCGGCAAGCGTTCCGCATTATGAAACCAATGAGAAAAAAGCATCTAAGGTTACTCCCATATACTATATGGACAACCTCGGTGGATTGGATTTCATTCCTACGGAATATGTAGATATAACAGAGGAAATTGACTTAAAGCTTGAAATGCTTGAGTGCCATGAAAGTCAGATGAAGTGGATGAGAGAGCACGATAACATTGATTTTGCTGATTTTGTTAAAACCAGTGCTCGCTATCGCGGGTATCAGTGTAATTGTGACTATGCAGAGGCCTTTAAACAATGTTTGGTATATCCTAAAATTTTACCTAAGAGAATGTTGCCATAAGGAGAGTGAAAATGAAAAAGATTGCTTGTGTTGGCATAATGGTTGCCGATGTAATTGTAGAGCCGGTCAGCGGTTATCCCGAAAAAGGATTGTTAATGCCTGTTAATTCGATTTCTATGCACAGTGGCGGTAATGCTATGACGGCTGCCATAAACCTGAGAAAGTTGGGGGTAGAATCAACTTTGGTAGGTCGCGTAGGAGATGATATTTTTGGGGAGTATCTCAAGGGATGCCTTGTTAAGGCGGGAGTTAAAACTGATGGTATAAAGGCGGATAAAAGCGTTCAGACCTCGGCATCAGTGCTGATGATAGAAGAGGGGAGCGGAGAGCGTTCTTTCTTCCATTGTGTAGGTTCCAACGGAGCCTTTTCCATTGATGATATTGATTTTGATATTATTGCCAAAAACGATGTTGTTTTTGTTACGGGATCATTTTTGATGGAAACTTTTGACGGAGTTCAGACCATGGAATTCTTGAAAAAATGTAAAGAGATGGGAAAAACAACAGCTCTTGATGTTTGTTGGGATTCAAGTGACAGGTGGGGAGAACTTTTGAATATGGCTATGCCCTACATAGATATTTTCTTGCCGAGCATAGATGAGGCAAGAGAGCTTGCCAAAAAGGAAACTCCTGAGGAAATGGCAGAGGTGTTCTTTAACAACGGAGTTAAATCTGTTATTATAAAATGTGGTTCAAAGGGCTGTTATTGCAAACCTTCCAAGGATGAGAAAGGTATAATGATGCCGATTTTCAAGGTTGAAAATGTCGTTGATACTACAGGAGCGGGCGATAGCTTCTGTTCGGGCTTCTTGTCGGCATATGCTCGCGGAGAAGAAATTATTGAATGTGCAAAAATAGGTAGTGCGGTTGGCGCTCATTGTTGTATGGAAAAGGGTGCGACTGCATGGAATAAAAATTATGAAGAAATATTAGATTTTATTAAAAAGGAGGAAAATAATTAATGTTAGTTACATTAAATCAGGTTCTTATGCCCGCAAAGAAAAACAGGTATGCTGTTGGTTTGTTTAATGCTGTAAACATGGAGCTTGCAAGAGGAATAATCAGTGCGGCAGAGGCAACTCAATCCCCTGTAATTATGGGAACTGCTGAGGTTTTATTCCCATATGGTCCATTGGAAGAGGTTTCTTATTATCTTATTCCTATGGCAAAGAAAGCAAAGGTTCCTGTTGTTGTTCATCTTGACCATGGATTGAAAAAAGAAACTTGTATAAAAGCTCTTGAGCTTGGTTTTTCATCAATTATGTATGATTGTTCAACAGATGATTACGACACAAATGTTGCCAAAGTAAAGGAAATGGCAGAAATTGCTCATTCATATGGGGCAACAATAGAGGGTGAATTGGGACATGTTGGCGACAACGAAGGCTCAGCAGAGGGAAGCTCTCATTTGGCAGACCCCAGCAAATTCTTTACTGATCCTAAGCTTGCCAAGGATTATGTTGAAAAAACTAAGGTTGATGCTTTGGCAATCGCTGTTGGAAACGCTCATGGTGCGTACAAATTGCCACCTAAACTTGATTTTGACAGAATAAGAACTATAGCAGAAACCGTTGATGTTCCTTTGGTTCTTCATGGTGGTTCGGGTCTTACCGATAACGATTTCAAGCGTGCAATTAAAGAGGGTATCAGCAAGGTAAACATCTTCACAGATATTAATATTGCAGCAGTTAAAGCTGAGTTTAGTAAGTTTACTGATATGAATAAAGGTATCATAGATTTAATTCCTGCGGCGGTTGAGGCTGTTAAACAGGAAACAATATCTAAGATGGAGCTGTTCTCAAGTGACGGAAAGGCACCATATGCCTTGACAGATACACCTGATATTAATAAAATTGTAGAACTTGTCGCAGAAGAAGTTCGAAAAAGATTAGGTAAATAATTAAAATTTAAGGAGGAAATTAAAATGGATTTTCAAAGCACAGTAAAAGGTTCCTTGTTAGAAGGATTTTACCCAAAGGGCTGGGATATGGCAAAGATAGACGAGTGTTGTAAGCCCGGCAACAAGGTTGAGGACAGACAGGAGTTCTGGAATAAGGATTTCCAGCCTATCCGTTGTGAGGATTTAGGTGAGTTTGATACATATATGGGACACGAAATTGCGTTGGCTATCAAGAATGCAAGAGATAACGGTGAAAAAATTGCATTTATTTTGCCTGTAGGTCCTATGGGAATGTATAAGTGGGCAGTATATTTCTTGAAAGAATGGAATGTAAAGTGCGACCATGTTTATACATTTAATATGGACGAATGGTCTGATTCAGAAGGAACAACACTTCCTGCTAACGACCCTGCAGCATTCCAGAACGCAATGTGCGATGCCCTCTTTAATCCATTGGGAGAATTAACAGTTCCCGAAAGCCAAAGAAACTTTGCTACAAAGGAAAATCTTCCTACATATCCTGAGAAGATTGCAAAGCTCAAGGCAGAAGGCGCAAAGCTTATCCTTGTATATGGAATAGGAAGAATGTGTCATATCGCATTCTGGGAGCCACAGTTTGCAGAAGAGTTTGCATCTGTTGAAGAATGGAAAGCACAGCCATATCGTATTGGCGCTAAATTGCATCCATTGACTATTGAGCAAAATGCCATTACAAGCTTTAAGTCCCGTACAACTCTTGTTCCTTGCAGAGCAAACACAATAGGACCCGGATTATTCCTTCAGGCAGACTATGCAATCGGTGGTTGCGATGGTGCATTTAACAGAGGAATGCAGTGGCAGGGTATGAGCTTCTGGACAACTCTTCGTCACGGACCAAGTATGTGGATTACATCAACATTTATTCCAACTCTCCCGGGTAAATTATTCTATCTTAAGGATTTGGAAGGTCCTTTGACAGCTGAATGTAACTAAGATTATTAAGCCTCAGCACGATATCGCGCTGAGGCTTTTTCAATGAATTGATTGTAATTATAAGGATTTGACATATAGTATTGATTGTAGTAGAATAGAGCTGATATGGATTTCTGCCTGATATGTGGTATGATTTGTAGGAGATGAAATTATGAAAAAGAAAATATTGGCAATCTTGTTTGTTGTGTTAATAATAACATCTGTTGTGTCGGTGGCTATGGCTGTCGAAATTGGAGAACCTATGGGGAAGGTTTATTATTCTGCCATTGATACATACATAAATAACTATCCTATCTCTGCTTACAATATGGATGGCAGACAGGTTATTTGTGCGGAGGATTTGTCTGAATACGGGTTTGATGTGGTTTATAATAACGACCAACGGGCTCTTTATATTGAGCCAAATTATTCTGTTACAACAGTTGAGGAAAAAACTGATGTGAAAAAATATTTTTATCTTCAATATAAGCTTGCCTATGAAATTGTATATTCAGATATAAAAGTTTATTTAAAAGGAAACGAGATAGAATCTTTTAATGTGAATGGAAAATGTATGATTAAAATTCGGGATTTAGAGGTTCTTGGCAGTTGTGAATATAATTTTGAAGAGAATTATTCAAAAGCATGGATAGATGGATTGCCAAAGACGGAGTATAAACCTTTGGAAATCGACTATCAAAAGAAACTGACGGTTGTTTTAGACCCAGGGCATGGAAAATCTTCATGGACAATGTCGGAGGAGGAGAAAACTCAAGAGGGGTACTTCAAGAAAAATGGCGTTTGGGGAGAGTGGCGACACTGGAAGAATGGAACCGCTAACGAGGAGTGTAATGGCTTTGGGTGTCGTGGGGACAGAAGCTGTTGGTATCCTATGTCAAGTGGGGACAGAACAACCGAGCCGACTATAAACCTGAACAATGCCATGTCGGCAAAGAAGTATTTGGAGGAATTGGGATATAATGTAAGAATGACAAGGTATTCGGATAATCAAAATCCCTCTTTCAGCAAAAGGATTTCTTATTGTTATCCCAATAATGACAGAAATGATATTCCTGATGTTTCGTGCTATGTATGTATTCATTCCAATGCAGGCGGAGGCAGAGGCTCTGCGTATATTGCCGCAGAGGGAAGATATATGCAGAAGTGGGTTAATAGCGGTTTTGCTCAGGAATCAAATACATTAGGACAGAAGATTAATAACAGAATTGTTTCCGAAACATCTATGTCCCGTCACGGCGGAGGCAAAATTTCGGGCTTGGGATATATGATACTGTTTAACAAGTGCCCTGTTCCTGCAGGATATCTGGAAATTGGTTTTTTTGATTCTTCTGCAGACAGAAGTATCTTGAATTCGGAATATGATAAAATAGGCAAGGCAATTGCTTATGGAATTAACGATTATATAAAAGGTTGGTAAATACAAAGACTCGGTGGAAATAAATCCGTCGAGTTTTTCTATATTTAAAGCTCGAAAGGTGTAAAAGAATTGTGAATAATGGAAATAAAAGATTGACAAAAACAAGAGCGGTGATATATAATTAATATGTATGTTTAATTTGATAATAGATGTGTGATATATTTAAATATATAAGTGTATAATGTAAAGAGAACAAAAGCTCTTTTGAAAGGAAAGAACTAAATGAGTAAAGTAGCAAAGGTGATAACCTTGTTTTTGGTTTTTGCAGTAATAGTTTTCTCTGTCGTTTTTGGAGTTGTTGCCGCAAAAAAAATCAGCAAGATGCCCATAGGAGAGCTTGCGGTTATAGATAGCCTGGATGTAGAAGATGAGCAGGTTGGAATGATAAACTTCCTTATTATTGGTATTGATGAGGAGGGAACAAGAAGTGATACTATTATGCTCTTGTCCTATGATGGGTATTCTAATCGTGCCAATATATTATCGTTGCACAGAGATACACAGGTTGTTATGGAAGGCTATAAGCAGAAGCTGAATGCTGCAATAGGTGTTGGGCAGAAAAAGGTGGAAGAAGGAATTGACGAAGAGCCTGAGGAAGAACTGATTCATCAGGTGAAAAACCTTACAGGACTTCCTGTTCACTATTTTATGACCATAAACTTTGATGCCTTTATAGAAATTATTGATGCCTTAGATGGTGTTGAGTTTGATGTGCCATATGATATGGATTATGACGACCCTGTCCAGAATTTGCATATCCATCTTGAGGCGGGACAACAGCATCTCGATGGAGAAGATGCACACGATTTTGTAAGGTTCAGACATAATAATGACGGAAGTGCACCGGGTGAATATATTTACGGTGATGTAGGAAGAATACATTGGCAACAAGAGTTTGTTAAAGAACTGTTGGCCCAAAAGCTGACTGCCGAATATTTTGATAAGGTTTCAGATGTTGTTGATGTTATAAGAAAGAATGTTAAAAGAAATTGTACTGTTCAGGATTTAGTTAAGCATTCCAATATCTTACAAAATATTGATGTTAACGAAATTGAATCCTATGAACTTCCGGGCGAAGCTAAATATGTTGAAGAGGACAGACTGTGGTGGTATATTTGCGATGAGGCAAAGACTATGGAGCTTGTCGATGATGTGTTTATGCCGAAAAGTGCGGAGGAATGGGAAGCACAAAAGGCTGAGATGGAAAAAGAAAGCTCAGAAAAGGCTGATGAAGAAATGGTAGAATAAGTTCAAAGTGCGACGGGCGAAAATGCGCCCATCGCATTTTTGCATAAAAATTGAAACACAGGGAAAATTAGATTGAAAAAGTAAATGGAGTTAATGTGGAATAAAAAAACTCTTAACACAAGAAGTTGTGGTTGAAAAATTAAAGCTGTGATTAT
>JAZNCG010000116.1:0-4232 GCA_045587405.1 Ructibacterium sp.
AAGGGCCGTTTGGTGATGAAATATGGCCTATTTGGGTGGCGCAAGATTATGAAGATGCGCGGTGTGGAGAAGGCTCAAAAGTGCTTCTCCTACTACTGCGAAAGCCCCGAGAATTGCGATATGACCTCCTGTGTTGCGTAATATGTACTCATAATATTTACTCTTGACGAAGTATCAAGGCCGAACCTATCGGCAATTCTTGGAACTTCATTTGAAGCAAGCATAATTCCCAGACCTAATATCATATTGTCATGAAATGTAACAAGACCGGCAAAAAGAAGTGAATTTTGCAAAAATGCTGTAAGACATATTGCTATAACTTGCTTACACCAATCAACAAATCCATCCTGATGACCCCTTGTAAGCCCAAAAATATAAAGTGAACCTACCGCTATATTTGTCATCATAATACCGCCTCGCTTTATATTTGAAAAAAATACCTTTATTACAGCGTATCCAAGTGCAATTATGGTACACAAGCTTACTATTCCTGTGACACCTGTCAAACTGCTGACGGTACTTGAAGCAATGCTTGACAGATTAAAACTGAAACTGCTTCCATACAAACTTGACATTGCATTTCCAAGACTGTTTTGTAAATCAATGCACAACTTATACAGTTCTATCGGCACAACTGTAAACAGGTTAACCGCCATAAATCCTTTTATGGCTCCCAAAGCAGCATCCTTAATGCCTCCGCCCTGACCACTTTGCCACATAAGTGCAACATCAAATATAGCAACTACAAGTGCAATAATATACATTGACCAGCCAAACAGCCGGAAGAATTCAAGCAATGCTTGTATCCAACCAAGATCAAATATCTCTGTTCCCATGCCGCTTATATATGTAAAGAATTCTTGTATAAATTCAAGAACTTTACCATATATCCAGTCAAAAAACCAATCAAATACAAACATATTCTACACCACTCCTTTCTCACATATTTAAGCCAACTCCATCCCTTGACCTATATCTGACTTATTCACTCACATACTCATTCCACCCATTTCCTGACTCATATCATGGTCCTGAAATACATCTACATAGTCAGTTATCTGGTCTGCAAGTATTTCGTAATCTCTTGGATTTGGTGCATACGCATACCATTCAAGCTGACCTCTGTCAACCCACATGTGCGGTGAAACACCATTGGGGAAATTTCCATTTGCAACAGGCTTCATTCCCCATGCTTCCTTTAGTCTTATGGTATTTGCATCAAGTTCGCCTTCATCCTTGTGAAGGACCCTGACTCTCAGTGCATCAAAATGCTCATATGAATTGGTGGATATAAATTCGGCTTTAAATTTTGTTTTACTGTCTATACTTGCATAAAATGATCTTCCAACATATTTTTTGTTTTCCAGATTATCAACTCCGTCAAAGATTTTATGCAGTTCTTTTTCAAATGTTGTAGGTACTGCCATTTTTTCACCTCACATTCCTATCCCGGACATGCCTTCGGTTTGTTCTATTTTAAGCTCACTGAAAAATCCAATATAGTTAGATACCTTTTCACTAAGCTTTATATAGTCATCAATGGAAGGTTCGGGTGTATACCATTGGTCGACACCATTGTATGTCCCGATATGAGGGGCTTCTTTGTTTCCGCAGATATTATATCTTTGCGGCCATACATCTTTAAATCTGAATACTTCTGCATCTATTTTGCCTCTATCTTTTGACAAAATACTTACAGTCAGTGCATCTTTATATCTGCCCATATCCGTTGAGACTATATATGCCTTCATTACTTTTCCGCCGCCAAGATCTGCAACACAGCTTCTGCCTGTATAATAGTTGTTTTCAATTCCTTCCATGTTATCAAAAATTTTTCTTAATGATGATTCATATACGTTCATTTCTTTAACCTCACATTTCCATAGTCGGTTCTTCGTTATGTTCGTCAAAGGGCATCGATGCCTTCATATATTCATCATACTCATCGGAATATTCCTGATACACTTCCTTATCTACTGCTTCAAGGAATTCCTCTTTAAAGCACCACAAAGGATATTTGCAAAATCCACTAAGCTTTGTAAGACCCGTATCTTCTGCAATACCTGTCTGTAAGATTTCATCTGAAAACCAACAATTGTTAGTGTCAACATACGCACAATTCTTCATTCCGATGAATTCACCAAAGTTAAGTGTGAAATTTGCAAATGGCATCGGGGCGCCATCTTCTATATGTGTAAAATTCAGGCTAAGATTATGCTTTTTTTCTCCCATAAAGTCTGTAACTTCTACAAGTTTCAAATGAGGAGTTAATTCATATTTTTCATCATTAAAGCCTGATACAGTAAATTTTCTCTGCATTTAAAATACCTCCTGTAAATTTTTCAACCGCACATTTCTGTGCGGTTGAACTTTGTTTCTACATTCCAAGTATTCCCCAAAGATATGTAGGTGCAGTGAGTACGAATATAAGACATCCGAACAGGATCGCCGGTGCTGTCCATTCAAACTGACCGCTTTTTCTGTAGTCAAAGTAAGCACTACCGAGCTTCACAAAGAAGAATACAGCAAGAATTAAATCAAGTACAGGGAAAACAACATTATCTACAACACTTTTAATCTGAGTTCTTGCAGTTGTCCATGTGCTTTGAACTGCTCCTGATACATCGCCAGTTCCTGCTGCAAAGACAGGTACGGTGATTACTGCTAAAACTAATATTACTGCCAATAATGATAAGATTCTTTTCATCTTCATAAATTTCTTTCCTCCTAATTTTTTGGCGCTATGTGCCAATCTTCAAATAGATTTCCAACAATATTAAGCGAAGCTGTTTTGTTTACTCTTAGCATTCCCGCAGGAGTCCATGCATCATAAACGAAAGTGCATGTCTTGTAGGCACCGTCAGGGAACCATACCGGAGTAAAATGCGACCTGCTTTTATATGTTGAATACTTGTTTTCTTTGAATTGAAACGTAGACCTGTATGATTGAATGTTTTTATCAAGTACCCTGAAATATGTATTGTAATAAAATTCAGGGAAGAACATTTGGGTTGTTTGAGCTTGTGTATAAGCACTTACCGGAGCATTGGTATCTATTCTGCATTCTAAAGATGTATCAAAGCCATAACCGGATTTCATTCTATTTCCGCTTGATGTCGGAACTTTTGAATTTGGTGTTATGCTCTGGCTTACATCTAAACTTGCATAATAACGGTTGAAACTAAAGTCATACCATCCGTTGTCTACCCATCTTCCGCGATCTACCCAACCTGTTTCGGTCCACGACCAACTCGGCATCCATTCCCAACGCACATGCCACGATGCTGACCATACTCCCCAGGAAAGTGTTCCGGTTTCTGCTTGTACCGGGACATTTGGCATTTGGAATAAATCGTTTCTGTCATTTGCTTTTGGATCAGGCGGTTCGTTATCTGTAATTTTTTCAATAACAGCTCTTACCGTCTTTGTTCTTCCGCCTATTGTTATACGGATTGTAATTTCACCGGGTTCATCGGGTGTGTGCCATTTCACCCACACGATTTGAGATTCATCTTCCGGAATAACAATATCTTCTACAAGATAGTTGTTTGTTCCAATAACGAATCTTGCCGTAAGCGGATTGTCAGGATTGTATTCTCTGTCTGCTGTTACGCTTATGGAAGTTATAACATCGGTATTGGTTCTGTAGGTATACTGCTCATCAGCTTCGGTATCAGGTGTTCCTTCAGGCTCATCAGGAACGGGTTCTTCTGTGAATCTTACTACTCCAAGTCCGAGACTGGAGATAATGATATCGTTGGATACAGGTTGATTTGTTGCACCTGTCCATGCAGGATAACCAAGGTCTGCTCTTTCTAAAAACATTGCAAACGGAAGATTTTTGTGAGTAAGACTCACCATTCTTGCACGAAGTCCTCCGCTTAACATCTGATCATAGAGAGCTGCCTGATGAGCACTCATGGCAAAGTAATTTCCTTTAAACAAAAAATACGCCACAGGCTCAATTAAGATCTTGTACTGACCGTTAACGAGTGTGTCGTATTCTATTCCGAGTGTATTTGCAACAAGCTGTACCGCATATTCGCTGCAAAAATACCGTTTAATCTCCTCTATGCTTGCCGAACCGCTTCCGGATGTAATTATCCTTGGCATAGAAATTGTCGGCCTTACAACCGTATAATCGGCAGAATTAAGCATAAGAGAAACTTCGCCATTTCTGTATTTTAATTTACTGTAGATACCAAAAGTGTAAACATTACTGCGAAGATTAA
>JAZNCG010000117.1:0-8278 GCA_045587405.1 Ructibacterium sp.
AAAAATGTGTTATTATATTAAAAATACAATAATATTAGGCTTTTCCGGAGTATGCGCTAAATCGTTTGATTTTTTGTTTAGAGCATTTTATTCACGACAATTAGGAGCAGAAGGAATGGGCCTTTTGGCGCTTGGGTTTAGTTTGCATGGAGTTATGCTTACCATATCAACTGCGGGATTTGGTATTGCTGTATCAAAAATTGTTTCTGAATACATAGAAAAAAATAAAAAGAATGAGGTTATACAAACAGTTAAATCTGCAATATTTGTAGTATCTATTTTGAGCCTTTTTTCAATTTTGGTTGTATTTATAAGTTCTAATTGGATTAGCAAAAACATTTTAGGAGATGTAAGGGTGTCTAAAAGTCTATGTGCGCTTATTCCGAGTATTTTGTTTATGGGTATATCCTATTGTTTAAAAGGATATTTTTATGGAATAAGAAAAACTAAACACCCTGCTATATCTGAATTTATTGAACAAGGTGTAAAATTTGCTGTAATTACAATTTTACTCAAGAAAACTAAATATTTTGGAATAGAATATAAATGTGTTGCAATTTTTACGGGCATAACAATTGGTGAATTATCTTCTTGTTTATATTTGTGTTTTAGATATATACTTGGAAATCGTAAATTAATAAAAAAAGAAGAGGATATTCCAAAAACAATTTTTTATGATATATTAAAAATATCATTTCCTGCAATGCTCACATCTTTAATTGGTTCAGTTTTAAAAATGAAAGAAGAAGTAATAACTGTTACAGCTTTAAAAGAGTTTGGGTTATTGCACAGCGACGCCATAGGAATTTTGGGTATTATACATGGTATGGTTTTACCGATGATATTTTTACCGTTAAATCTTTCAGGTTCAGTTATGACGCTTTTAGTACCAGAAGTTGCAAGAGCAAATTCACTAAATGACATAAAAAGATTAAAAAAAATAATAAAAAGATTATATATTGCGGGAATGTTAGTTGGGATTATTTCTTTAAATTTATATATAATTTTTGGGGACGAAATAATTGGAATTACTTTTAAAAATGTAATGGCGTTACGGTATATAAAAATCTTTTCATTTATTTTACCAATAATATTTATTGATTCAATTTCGAATTCAATTTTAAACGGTCTTGGAAAACAGTTTTCGTTGTTGGCATATAGTATAATTGAATCCACTGTACGCCTTTTGGGAATATCTATTTTTGTTACAGAATATGGAATAAACGGGCTTCTTATAGTACTTATCTTTTGCATTATACTAAGCTGTTTTCTTACACTGAGGAAGGTTATTTCAATGCTCTATGATAATAAATGTTTTAAATATAAAACAAATAAAAATGAAATCAATTTCCACACAGAAATTCAGAGATGCTAAAATTAAGCATCTCTGAATTAAATTTACTGTATTTTTGATATTCGCATAGTCGCAACAGTATTCTTTTCTCTATTAAACATAAAATCTTGCATATAAATATTTTCTATGCCATCAGCTTTTATTTCATCAGTTAATGCATCTCCAAGATATTCAACTTTTTTACCACTAACCTTAAAATATCTAATTGCATTGGCAGGAGTTTCTTCAGGTGCAGTTTCATCAGGGGAGGTTTCATCAATTTGTTTTTGATTAAATTGATCTCCATATGCCTTAACAAAATCATCAAAAGATGAAGATAAACCAACTCCGCGACTTGTTTTATATCTTGAAGATTGCTCTTTAGAAGTAAATATTCCAGCTGAAACAATCAAAGATTGTGCTACATTTTCTTCGTTAAATAAAACAATAACGCCATCGTAAACTCGATTTTTTGAATCTACAGAAATAGCATCGCCTGTGATTTCTTCTATTTCTGACATATTCATTCCAATTGTTATTTTCTTACCCGTAACAGTATCAACCAAAGAAAGGTCATCAAAATCATATTGATATTTTGTTTCATCAGTTCTTTCGTCTAAAACTACATCATACTTTTGTTCAATCTTATCTTCGGATGAATTTGTAGTTTGACTCTCGTTTGTTTTTTCAGAATTATTTAAAGTAGAGTTATTTTCGGAATTATCCTTATTGGCATCAACATTAGATGGTTTAAGAACAATATTAGAACCTGTAGAGCTTGCAGTTTCTTTTTTTCCGCATCCCGACATAACCACAACTAATATAAACAATACAAGAAAAACATTAATGTTTTTTAGTTTAAAAAAAATATTCATAAATTTAAACTCCTATCAATAAATAAAAATTTAATTTTTAAGATAAATCATTAAAACTGTTATATCTGCCGGAGATACACCTGAAATTCTTGAAGCTTGTCCAAGAGATTTAGGCTGAATTTTCTCTAATTTTTGTCTTGCTTCCAAACGCAAACCATCAATTTTTGCATAATCAATATCCTGGGGCAACGCTTTATTTTCTAAACGCTTAAATTGTTCAGCCTGTGCCATTTGTCGTTTAATATAGCCTTCATATTTAATCGAAATCTCAACTTGTTCACATACTGCAGGTGGAAGAGGTGGTCTTTCTGTATCAAACTCAGCCAAATCTGCATATGATATTTGCGGCCGTTTAAGAAGTTCTGCTATCTTTATTCCGGATTTTAACGGGGTGCTTTCAACATCTGTGAGAAACTTTTGAAGATTTTCAGTTGGGGCAAGCGTTATACTATATAAACGCGCTGTTTCTGCTTCAATCAATGCTTTTTTATTTAAGAATTTTTGATATCTTTCCTCAGAAATTAAGCCAATCTCATACCCAAGTGGAGTTAATCTCAAATCAGCATTATCTTGTCTTAGCAACAAGCGGTATTCCGATCTCGATGTCATCATTCTATAAGGCTCATTTGTTCCTTTTGTAACGAGGTCATCAATCAATGTGCCGATATATGCCTCAGAACGATTTAAAACAACGGGTTTATCACCATTTAAATTTCTTGCGGCATTTATGCCAGCAATCAATCCTTGAGCCGCTGCCTCTTCATAGCCGGAAGTGCCATTAAATTGTCCTGCTCCGTATAAACCTTTAATGTTTTTAAATTCAAGAGTAGGAAGAAGTTGCAAAGGATTTGCACAATCATATTCAATGGCATACGCATTTCTCATAACCTGTGCCTTTTCAAAACCCGGTAAAGAATGCAACATTTGTATCTGGACATCTTCAGGCATACTGCTTGAAAAACCCTGTAGATACATTTCTTCAGTATTAATTCCCATAGGTTCAACAAAAAGCTGGTGTCTATCTTTATCACTAAATCTAACTATTTTATCCTCTATGGATGGACAATATCTTGGACCTACGCCCTTTATATCCCCTCCATACAAAGGAGAACGATGAAGATTATCTAATATAATTTTATGTGTATTAGCATTTGTATATGTAATATGACACGAAACCTGATTTTTCAGTTCCCCCTCGGTTTCAAATGAAAATGGAGTGATTTCGTCATCGCCTTCTTGAATTTCTAATTTTGAAAAATCTATGCTTTTTTTATTGATTCTTGCAGGGGTTCCTGTTTTAAAACGAACTAATTCCACACCGATTCTCTCTAAATTAGCAGAAAGTCCGTTGGCAGGGAAAACCCCATCAGGACCACTTTCCATACTGAAATCACCAATTATAATTCTGGATTTTAAATATGTACCTGTACATATTATTGCCGCTTTACAAAGATATTCTGCTCCACTTCTTGCAATAACAGAACGAATAGACCCATCATTATTTAAAGTAATATCCACAATCTCACATTGACGAACATCTAAATTTTCTTGAAGTTCTAACCTATGCTTCATTTCGATTTGATAATTTCTTCTATCAATTTGAGCTCTTAGAGAATGAACAGCAGGTCCCTTTCCTCGATTCAAAATTCTTGATTGAATAAATGTAGCATCAGCAACTTTGCCCATTTCACCACCTAAGGCATCAATCTCGCGAACTAAATGTCCTTTTGCGGTTCCTCCAATGCTTGGATTACAAGGTAAATTTGCAACACTATCTAGGGAAATAGAAAATAAACAAGTTTTCATTCCTAAACGAGCCGATGCAAAAGCTGCCTCAATTCCGGCATGTCCGCCTCCAACTACTGCTACATCATAATTATCTGCAATAAACAAAAATTTCACTCCTTGTGGTTAAAAAATTTTAAGAATTAAAATAATCCGACGATTTTTCCTGCACTATCAATAGAGATATTATTAGCAGCAGGAACTTTTGGTAAACCCGGCATTGTCATTACATCTCCTGTCAAAGCAACAATGAATCCTGCGCCGGCTGAAAGTTTAATTTCTCTTACAGTCATAGTAAAATCTTTAGGATGTCCTAATAATTTAGGATTATCAGACAGAGAGTATTGAGTTTTAGCCATACAAATTGGAGTTTTGTCAAATCCAAGGTCTGTTAAACGCTTAATTTCAGAATCAGCTTTGCTTGTATAAACAATCTCTTTGGCTCCATATATTTCGTTTGCAATAATTTTAATTTTTTCTTTTATAGGAAGCTTTTCGTCATAAATAGGCGCAAAATGTTTATCAGAATTTTTATTTTCTTCGATTGTTTTAATAACTTTATTAGCCAAATCGATTCCGCCTTCACCACCCTTAGCAAACACTTCACAAAGAGAAACTTCAACACCTTTTTCTTTACAATAATCCTCAATAGCATTTAATTCAGCATCAGTATCTGTATGGAAACGATTTATGGCAACAATTACAGGCACACCAAATTTATGCATATTATCAATATGTGCGCCTAAATTTACAATTCCTTTTTTAAGTGCATCAATATTTTCTTCAGGGAGTTCAGCTTTAGGGACACCGCCGTTATATTTGAGAGCACGAACAGTTGCAACAAGAACAACAAGTTTAGGAGTTAAATCACCAAACCTACATTTAATATCAAAGAATTTTTCAGCACCTAAATCAGAACCAAAACCTGCCTCTGTAATACAATAATCTGCAAGTTTTAACCCCAGCTTAGTAGCTTGTATTGAATTACAGCCATGCGCAATATTTGCAAAAGGACCTCCATGTATAAGACATGGTGTATTTTCAAGAGTTTGAACTAAATTCGGTTTTATAGCATCGTGTAGCAAAAGTGCCATAGCACCATCCACCTCAAGTTGTTTAGCTGTAACTGGCATATTATCATAGTTATAGCCAATTACAATTCGTCCAAGACGATTTCTCAAGTCCTCCATATCATTTGCAAGGCATAGGATAGCCATAACTTCACTTGCAACAGTAATCATAAAACCATCTTCTCGTGGAAACCCATTAACTTTACCGCCAAGACCAACAACAATTTGCCTAAGACTTCTATCGTTCATATCCAAACAGCGTTTCCATGTAATACGGCGTGGATCAATATTAAGAGCATTACCTTGATGAATGTGATTATCAATTGCTGCAGACAAAAGATTATTTGCGGAGGTAATTGCGTGCATATCGCCTGTAAAATGCAAATTTATATCTTCCATAGGAACAACCTGAGCATATCCGCCTCCGGCTGCTCCACCTTTAACCCCCATTACAGGTCCCATAGAAGGTTCTCGAAGAGCAATAATAGAGGAAGCGCCGATTTTGGACATAGCCTGTCCTAAGCCAACGGTGGTTGTAGTTTTACCCTCGCCTGCAGGAGTGGGATTAATAGCAGTTACTAAGATTAAATTTCCATCTTTATTATCTTTAGTAGCTAAACGAACCTCATCGCCGAGCTTTGCTTTATATTTTCCGTAAAATTCCAAGGAATCTTCGGGAAGATTTAAACTTTTAGCAATCTCTTTAATAGGTTTCATTTGCGCCTCTTGAACTATCTCGATATCTGTTTTCATAAAAAACACTCCTTTATTAAAACTATAAATACTAGATTTTTAAAACATTTTTTCTTTCTAACATTTCATCAATGCGAGCAATATAATCTTGTGGTTCTTTTACATTAAAAATTCTCTCTATTCTGTCTGTCACGGGTTCAACAGTCTTTGTGACGCCACCGCAACCTAATGATATTATAGTTTGTATTTCTTCCATGATATAGACATTATAAAGATTATCATAGCCGCTTTTTGCATAGCCAACATTTTCAAGATTACCTAATTGATTTTTTTGTCTATATAAATAGTATGGATGCTTTCCTTTGATTTTC
Organism: Ructibacterium sp.; assembly: GCA_045587405.1. Taxonomy (GTDB): domain Bacteria; phylum Bacillota; class Clostridia; order Monoglobales; family Monoglobaceae; genus Ructibacterium. The sequence goes on from JAZNCG010000117.1 coordinate 6,128, forward strand.
ATAAAATCGCGGGCATAATCAACCATTTTTTCTACTTCATATCCTGAAGGAAGGTGGTAGTTATTTAGATATTCATGCAAACGAGATGAGCGTTTTATACTCATAGTGTGTACAGTTGTGTTTTCAGGTGACAATTTTTCAACTTCCTCAAGGGTATATTTAAACATATCAAGACTTTCGCCCGGAAGACCTGCAATAGTATCCATATTAATACAATCAAATCCACACGCTCTTGCAATCTTCATAGCCTCACATATTTGTTCAGATGTATGAGCACGACCAATTAATTTAAGAGTATCATTGTTCATTGATTGTGGATTAATGCTAATTCTGTTTACATTGTGTTTTTTTAGAACCTTAAGTTTCTCTTCGGTAACAGTATCAGGTCTGCCCGCTTCAACAGTAAACTCCTTGCAATAAGACAAATCAAAATTTTCATACAATTGATTTATCATTTTGTCAAGCTGAGTTGCAGATAAAGTAGTAGGTGTTCCTCCGCCGATATATACAGTTTCTACACGACTCTTATTATGCTTAACAATTGCTGCTGTATGAATAATTTCTTTTTCTAAATTATCAAGATATTCCGGAATAAGTTTTGCGGAACTTTTTGTTCCGCATGTTACAAAAGAACAGTACAAACATCTTGATGGACAAAAAGGTATGCCAATATAGATGCTCACACCATCTTTGTATATATTGTTGCGTATTGGAATTTCGCATAAAGCCGTTTGAACAACAAGGGTTGCTTTGTTACGGGTTGTGCCAAACTCCCTTACGAAATAATCTGCAACCTCAGATGGAGATAATCCATTATTAATTAGTTTTGTTGCAATCTTAGCGGGGCGTATACCGTTTAAAATCCCCCAAGGGGTTTTATTATTTTCTATCATTTTAAATATGGATTTTCCTTTCTTTCCAAACCAATTGTAGTACTCTCGCCGTGTCCAGGATAAACAATAGTACTATCAGGAAGAGGAAGAAGCTTATTGTTTATTGAGTCAATTTCTTCGTTAAGTGAACCTGTTGGAAAATCAGAACGGCCAATGCTGTTATAAAACAAAGTATCTCCGCTTATCAATATTCCTTCAGAATAAAGGCATATTGAATCCGATGTATGTCCCGGCGTATGGATTACCCTGAATGAATTTTCTCCTAATGTAATTATATCGCCATCATTGACATATACATCAGCGGATATTGATTTCCATTCAATCCCCATATGATGGCATAAATTATATTCGACATTAGATAAAAAAATCATACTATTTTTATGTGTAACAACAGGAACATTCAACTTTTCTTTCAAAGAAGATAAAGCAAGCATATGGTCGAAATGTCCATGTGTTAAGATGATTTTTTTAACCTTGTAATTATTTTCATTTACAAAGTTAATTATTTTATCAGCATTATCAGGTGCATCTACTATTATAGCTTCATTTGACATTTTATCAGCTATGATATAGCAATTTGTTTGCAAATTGCCTAATATAAGAGTATGAATTTTCATATTATCAATCCTTAAATTTATTGTCTTCTTCTAACAACAGAAATAACACTTTCCACATTTTTTAAGCGTTTAATAGCAATATCGAGTTGCTCAACATCTTTAATCTCCATTGTTAATTCAATAATTGCTAAATTGTTTTTACCAGTTCTTGCATTTACATTTGTAAGTTGAGTATTTAACTCAGAAATAGTTGCCATAATATCCAAAAGAAGATTAGACCTATCTCCCGCTGTAATATATAGCATAGATTGGAAAGTAGAATCTGTATTTTCTCCTGCCCAACGAACAGGTATGAATCTGCTTAATTCGTCGTCATGTGATTGAGCGTGTATTATGTTTATACAATCAGCGCGATGAATTGCAACACCTCTTCCGCGAGTAATGTAACCAACAATTTTATCTCCGGGAACCGGATTGCAACAATGGGAAAATCTTGTTAAACAGTTATCTATTCCGGCAACAATAATACCACTATTATTTGGCTTAGCAGTTGTTTTGAGATTGATGGGTATAATGGAAGAGGAATTAATGTTTTCTTCCGCAAGCATTCGTTTTTTACATTCTGTTTCAAAACGAGTTATAAATCGCGAAGCGTTTAAACTTCCATATCCAATTGCGGCAAATAAATCATCAGATGTATT
>JAZNCG010000118.1:0-4516 GCA_045587405.1 Ructibacterium sp.
TTTTTATTCTCCTATTTTGTTTGGGTAGCAAACTATTTTCTTTTCTAAGTTCTAATAATATAAGAGTACAGGCGCCGGTGAAGGCTTGCCCTTATTGCCATAGGGGACTTTTGGAAGGGTCTGCATTTTGCCCGCATTGTGGCAAAAAGTTATAATCAAAACCCCACATAAACATTGTGGGGTTTTTTGCATACAAGGAGCCCTTAATGTATGCATCTAAACCGTTCATCCCTTATAGCACCTCGAGGGGGTACGAATGTATATTTTTCGACAAAAATGACTATAAATTTTTAAAATGCAGCCTTGTTTCAAGACTGCATTTTTTCGTGTAAACCCGCATAAAATGGGCGATTGAGTACATTTTTGATTTTTTAAGAATACAAAAGCGTAAACTGTTGGTAGGGGGAAGCAGTGAACACCCTAAAAATATAGGAGTAGTGAACGATTATTGTAGTAAAATTTAATAATTATAAGTTACAGAACATCATGGTTTATAAAACCCATGGCGTTATTTTTTGCCAAAAAGGAGATGGGAAAATGAGTGGAGGGTATAGGGGTAGGGATTATGCAAGAAATAAGTATAGTGAGGGAATAGTATACCAATTTGCAGATGGAAGTAAAATAGAAATTACTATGTAGCTGGTATTACAATCTGATTCTAGTATGACAGCAGAAAAAATTTAGAAAACTAAAAAAGGTATCAGATGAAATTTTTAAAGAAAATGATAAAAACGATGATTTTTATTCAAACATATTATAACGACAATTGAAATAATAGAAAGTAATAATGAATTCTGTTCGAAGGGTATAGATGAGATTATAATCGAAAAAGAAGATAGTCAAATAGATGTAGAAGAACAGCTTTTTAAAAATTTGACAAAGGTTGAACGAAGAAGAATTAAACTTTACATAGAAGGTTATACAACTATTAAGATTGCAAAAATGGAAGGTCGCAGTCAGAATGTTGTTTGGAAAGGCATAAATAAAGCAAAAAAGAAAATTGAGAAGATAAAGAATAAAAATGATTTGTCTACCTAAATAACGATTTATATTGTTTTTAATAATTATGTTCATTTGTTAAATAAAAATTTGCAAAAAATCAATATTTTTTTGAAAATATATTGACAAAACAAAAAAATAGAGGTATAATCTTTAACAAATTTAATAAAATTCAATTAAAGGCTATGACGAAGAATGTCGGGCAAATGATGCTTTTGAGAGAGTCAGCGGTTGGTGTGAGCTGATAGGGATTTTGCTTTATGACTCTCCCTTCCGAGCCGAAGAGGTGAACACAGATAAGTAGTCTCTTCCGTGTATGCTACGTCAGTGCAAAAGGGCTTGCTGGAGCCTGAAGGGGTATTGATTTTTTCAATGCAATTTGAGTGGTACCGCGAGTGTAATTGTATATGTTACGCCCGTCTCAAAATTTTATTTTGAGGCGGGCGTCTTTAAGTTTTCATCAAAGTCCGCATCAAAGTTAAAGGAGGAATGTAATATGATGGACAACAGTAAATACAAGGTCGGATATTTTAATCCACCGGGTGAAAACACCAATTGGGTAAAGCGTGACCATATCGAAAAAGCACCTGTATGGTGCAGCGTAGATATGCGTGATGGTAATCAGGCGCTTATTATACCAATGAGCCTAGAAGAAAAGCTTGAGTATTACAAGGTACTGCTTGAGGTTGGCTTTAAGGAAATTGAAGTTGGTTTCCCTGCGGCATCGGAAACAGAATTCGAATTTTTAAGGACTCTTATTGATAATAATATGATTCCCGATGATGTAACTGTTCAGGTTTTAACACAATGCCGTGAACACATCATAAGAAAAACCTTTGATGCATGTCAAGGTGCGCCGAGTGCAATCATTCACTTTTACAACTCTACATCTCTTGCACAGCGTGAGCAGGTGTTTAAGAAATCCAAAGAAGAAATCAAACAGATTGCAGTTGACGGTGCAAAGCTCGTTAAAAGATTAGCATCCGAATACGAAGGCAACTTCCGTTTTGAGTATTCTCCTGAGAGCTTTACAGGAACAGAACCTGAGTATGCGTTAGAGGTTTGTAATGCAGTACTTGATGTATTAGAACCATCCGAAACTAACAATGTAATCATAAATCTGCCTGTAACCGTTGAAATGAGCCTTCCTCATATTTACGCAAGTCAGGTAGAATTCATGGATAAAAACTTAAAATACAGAGAAAATGTTACCATCTCACTCCATCCTCATAACGACAGAGGCACAGGCGTTGCAGACACAGAGCTTGCATTACTTGCCGGAGCTGACAGAGTTGAAGGAACACTTTTTGGAAATGGTGAGAGAACAGGTAATGTTGACATTATCACACTTGCAATGAATATGTATTCTCACGGTGTAAATCCCGGACTTGATTTTTCGGATATGAATTATTTGGTTGAGAAATACGAAAAATGCACAAGAATGCATGTAGGCGACCGTGCACCTTATGCCGGAGCATTAGTGTTTGCGGCATTTTCAGGCTCACATCAGGATGCTATAGCAAAGGGTATGAAATATAAAGCCAGGAAAAAATTGCATGAATGGTCAGTTCCATATATTCCTATTGATCCAACGGACATTGGCAGAACATATGATGCAGATGTTATCCGTGTTAATTCCCAAAGTGGTAAAGGCGGAATTGGTTATCTTTTGGAACAGACATACGGATATGTACTTCCTGCAAAAATGCGTGAGCATTTAAGTTACCTTTGCAAGAGTGTTTCAGACCACGAGCATAAGGAACTTAAGACTGATGAGGTACTTAATATTTTTGAAGAACATTATCTTAATGTAGACTACAAAATCAATGTTACAGATTTTGAGTTTATGCGTGAAAATGATATTGTAAAAATCAATATCACATTTATGCAAGACGGTGAGGAAACCGAAATGGAAGCCGAAGGTAATGGTACTCTTGATGCAGTTAATAACGCACTTAAAGCATATACCGGCAAGGAATACACTCTCGAAGTATTTTCACAGCACAGTATGCAGGGGCAAGGTTCAGAATCTGTTGCGGCATCCTATATTGGCATTGACACCAAGGATGGCGAAACCTTCTGGGGTGCAGGAACAGATACAGATGTTATTAAAGCATCAACAAATGCTCTTTTATCAGCATTTTCTAATATGACAAAAGGAGGAAAAAACTAATGGGAATGACAATGACACAGAAAATACTTGCCGCACACGCAGGACTTGACAATGTAGTAGCAGGTCAACTTATAAATGCAAAACTTGATATTGTTTTGGGAAATGATATTACAACTCCTGTTGCAGTAAACGAATTTAAAAAGGCAGGATTTGAAAAGGTTTTTGATAAGGACAAAGTTGCTATCGTTTTAGACCACTTTGTACCGAACAAGGATATTAAAGCAGCAGAACAATCAAAAACTTGCCGTGAGTTTGCTTGCACGCATTGCGTAAGCCACTTTTACGATGTAGGTAAAATGGGTATTGAGCACGCCCTGCTTCCTGAACAAGGTGTTGTAACTGCAGGTGATTGTATTATCGGTGCCGATTCACACACTTGTACTTATGGTGCTCTTGGAGCATTTTCAACAGGCGTTGGCTCAACAGATATGGCAGCAGGAATGGCGAAAGGCTACGCTTGGTTTAAGATTCCTTCTGCAATCAAGTTTGAGCTTATCGGTAAGCTCCCCGAAAACTGTAGTGGTAAGGATGTAATCTTAACAATCATAGGAAAAATCGGTGTTGACGGAGCTTTATATAAAAGTATGGAATTTGTAGGTAGTGGTGTTAAAACACTTTCTATGGATGATAGACTTTGCATCTGCAATATGGCAATCGAAGCAGGTGCTAAGAACGGCATATTCCCTGTTGATGAAATCACTATGGAATATATGAAAGACAGATGCGAAAGAACTCCTGTAAGTTTTGAGGCAGACAGCGATGCTGAATATGACGAGGTTATTGAAATTAACTTGTCAGACATTTGCCCGACAGTTGCTTGTCCGCATCTTCCTGAAAATACAAAGAATGCAGACGAGTTATCAAGCATAAAGATTGATCAAGTTGTTATCGGTAGCTGCACTAACGGTCGTATGGAAGATATGGAAGTTGCATACAAAGTATTAAATGGCAAAAAGGTTGCAGATGGCGTTAGATGTATCATCATTCCTGCAACAATGCAGATTTATCGTGACTGTGTAGAAAAAGGATATGTTACAGCCTTTATAGATGCAGGCGCAGTTGTTTCAACTCCTACCTGTGGTCCATGTCTTGGCGGATATATGGGTATCTTGGCGGCAGGCGAAAAATGTATCGCAACAACAAACAGAAACTTTGTAGGCAGAATGGGACACGCCCAAAGCGAAGTATACCTTGCAAGTCCTCACACAGCTGCCGCAAGTGCAATAACAGGCTACATCACATCATACAAGGAGGACAAATAAATGAATACCAAAGGAAAGGTTTTTAAATATGGCGATAATGTTGATACAGATGTTATCATTCCGGCAAGATACTTAAATACTC
>JAZNCG010000119.1:0-2327 GCA_045587405.1 Ructibacterium sp.
ATTCTCGTGAAGATGCCTATGTATTTGTATTTTACAGAAATATAAATGATATACCATACAAGCAAGATTATATTAATATAATTGTAGACAAAGAAGATGGAAATGTTATAAGCTTTAGCAAAGTATGGAATGAAGAACAACGGTTTGAAGGGAATGGAGGGTTAATCACAGGTGAACAAGCAATCAGAAGTCTTTTTGAAAAAAACCCATTAAAATTAGCATATGAATTGACAGTAGATGAAAATGAAAAGCTGACAGCAAAGTTAGTATATTCCCCAGAAGGGCCAATTAAAACTATCTCGGCAAAGACAGGAGAGCTACTGGATTATGATAACGAGGTTTACAAAGCTGAAGAAGAAATTATATTCCCCACAGATTTAGACGGACATTATTCAAAGGATATGGTTTGCTCTTTGATTAGCACGGGATTTTTAAATAAAGAGGAAGGATTATTCAGACCTGACGATGCGATAACTACAGAAGAAATGCTGAATTTTGTTCTTGGATTAAGAAGAGGTGTTGTTCCATATTATGAAACAGAACAAATAGTTTCAAATGCAGTAAGTTATAATATTATACCAACAGCTGAAGAGGTAGACCCCAAAGCTCCTGTAAACAGAGCGGAAGGAGCTTACTATATTGTAAATGCTTTAAATTATAACGAGATTGCCATACTTCCTGAAATATTTGTAACGAATTTTGCAGATGAAGAAAATATTCTAAAAGAAAGAAAAGGGCATATTGCTATTTTGAAAGGTCTTGGGGTTGTTAAGGGCGATGAAAATAATTTCTTTAATCCAATGAGCAATCTTACCCGTGGCGATGCGGCAATTATGATTTATAATTATTTGAACAGGTAAAGGGTTAATACATCGTTATTTGGTGGATATTATTCTAAGGTTATAGCCTTTATGCCATCTTCAATTCTCTCTTGTCTTGGTGCCTCGTATAAAATGTACCAAGCTGTTATTACATTACAAAAGATTTAAAAATCAATAAAAATTGTAATTTATTGTATAAAAAAGTTTAAAACACTTGCAATTAAGGAAAAAAGAGAGTATAATAAATCGGTATATCTTTATTGTAAAGAAAGAGAGTGGTTTTAATGATAAAGGTTGGAATATTAGGTGGAACGGGCTATGCTGGCATAGAGCTTATTCGTCTTCTTCTTAAACATGATAAAGTTAAATTAGAAAGAGTTGTTTCAAAGTCATACGCAGGAAAAAGACTTGCTGAGGTTTACCCAAATCTTGAGGGTATCTGCGACCTGGTTTGTTGCGAACTGGATGTAGAGGATATTGCAAACAGTTGTGATGTAGTTTTCACGGCTCTTCCTCATGGGGCATCTGTAGAAATTATCCCGTCTCTATTTGAAAAAGGTCTTAAGGTTATTGACCTTTCCGGAGATTTCAGATATAACGATGCGGCTGTATACGAAAAATGGTATGGTCAGCCCCATACAAATCCTGAGCTATTGGAAGAATCTGTTTATGGCCTTTGCGAAATGCATAGAGAGAAAATAAAAACTGCAAGACTCGTTGGAAATCCCGGTTGTTACACAACTTGCTCTATAATGGGTATGGCACCCCTTGTAAACGCAGGGGTTATCGATAATAAAAGTATTATAATTGATGCAAAATCAGGCGTAACAGGTGCAGGAAGAAGCCTTGCTCTTGGAAGTATGTTCTGCGAATGCAACGAATCTATGAAGGCATATAAGGTTGCAACTCACAGACACACCTCAGAAATAGAACAGGAGCTTTCGCTTTTGGCAGGGGAAGATATAATTTTATCGTTCACACCTCATTTAGCACCTATGAAAAGAGGAATTTTAGCAACTTGTTATGCAAACCTTAAAAAGGAAATGACCGAAAAAGAACTTCTCGAGATATACAAAGATTTTTATAAAGATGAAAAATTCGTAAGAATTTATTCCGAGGGAACATTACCTGAGGTTAAGCACATTTCGGGATCTAATTATATAGGCATAGGCCTTGTTGTAGACAAGAGGTTAAACCGTGTTATTGTTATTTCTTGTATTGATAATTTGGTTAAGGGAGCCGCAGGACAGGCCATTCAAAATATGAATCTTATTTGCGACTTTGAAGAAGACACCGGCCTTAAAGATGCTGGATTTTATCTGTAAGGAGAGAGAATAATGGAATTTAAAATGGATAAAATTATTGAAAAAGCAGGAGTTTTAATTGAAGCTCTTCCATATATACAGCGTTTTAATGGCAAAACTTTGGTTATTAAGTATGGCGGAAATGCGATGATTAACGAGGACCTTAAAAACCATGTTATGGAGGATATAGTTCTTCTTAAAT
>JAZNCG010000120.1:0-5828 GCA_045587405.1 Ructibacterium sp.
CTTTGGATCAGTATGCTGGATTCACACTAGTTGATGGAGAGGGTAAGAAATCTACAGTTGAGTATTTGAAGAGCGAAAGCGACAGAAATACTACAAAAGTTACTGTTCAGAACTCTGCATCTATCTTCTACAACGGCGTTGCTGCTGCAGAAGGCAAAACATTGAAGGATATCTTTGGTGGTTTAATCAAAGTTGATGGTGATTACAGCGGTCAGGTTACATTAGTAGACAGTGATGACATTTCTGGTTACGATGTAGTATTCGTTGAAATCGGCGTAAGTGCTGTTGTTAAAGATGTTAAAGCAAGCACAGGTCGTGTTAACTTCTTAGCTGCTGCTAAAACACCTAAAATCGGTGGTGGAACAGAGACCATTAAGAACCTTGAGTTTGACGAAGAAGATACAGAAAAGTTAATCAAATTAACAAAAGACGGCGAAGCTGTTGATTTCACAACTCTTAAAGAGTGGGATGTTCTTGAAATCATTTGCGATGTTGACAAGGGCGTTTACAATGTAGCTGTTATGGGCGAAGCTAACGCTGTTGTTGGTGCTGTTGAAAGCATCAAAGGTTCAGAAGGTGACAGAGAGTATAAACTCAGCGATGGTAACTGGTACAAAGTTGTTGCTGGTGCATACCAGGCTGGTAGCCTCCAGGTAGGTTCTACAGGTAAGTTCTACATCGATTCTTATGGTAAGATCGTTGCTTTAGATGTATCTGTTGAAGTTGAAGGCGTAACAAGTGCTACTGCTGGAAACTATGCTTACATTCTCCAGGCTACAACAGATGTTGATACATGGAGCAATCCTTCTATCTTTATTCAGATTATAGACAAAGCTGGTAATGTACAAGAAGGTCGTCTTGCAAGCACAACTAAACTTACACAGGGCGCTAACTATGTAACAGTTAAACCTGGTATAGCTAAGTTTGAAAAGGCTGTAACATTGGCTGGAACTACAATGGAGAAACCTGCAGATGTTGCTGCATTCTTGGAAAACAAGCTTGTAACATTTGCTACAAATAGCTCTGACGAGGTTAAAGAAATCGTTATTGCTGATACAAATGCAGACAGCGGTAAACTCTTTAAAGCTGACAAAGTTGAGAACGAAAAGTATGATGAAGATAACATGCTCCTCGGTGGATATGAGATCAACGCTGATACAGTAGTATTCTACATCGGCGGAACAGGCGATGGTATAGTATATGATGGAGAAGTGATAGCTGATGCTGATAGTTGTTCTGTAGCTACTGGTGCTACATTTGCAGAGACAGAGTATGACGAAGTTCACATTTTTGATCTCGATGCTACAACAGATATCGCTAAGTGTATCGTTGTTATGAACCAGAGTGGAATTATTTCACCTCTTACAAATATTGCTGTAATCGAGAGCGTTGGTGAGACAGTTGTTGATGGATACGATACTTATACAGTTGAGTACTACATGAATGGCGAACTCAAGACAGCTACAACAGATGCTAATATGGGCACTGACGAAGCTGCTGCTATCGGAGCTGCAAAACGCGGTGATGTATTCAAGTTTGCTCTTGAAGGCGATACAATTACATCTGCTTTGAAAGTATTAACATTTGCTAGAGGCGACCAAGAGAAACCTTTTGCAGAGGATGCTGACAAAGCTCCTGTAACAGTTCTTGCAGGTTCAGAAGATGGATACTATGCGAACGGTGATGAGAAGATTTACTTCGGTGCTGTAGTTGATGTTTCAAGTGCAGGTAGCTACACAATTCAACCTCTTGATGAGGCTGGTGAGCCTGCTGGTGATACATTCACAATCAAAGAAAAGGCTGATACAAACGCATACCTCTTTGATTCTCAGTTGAGATTCTCTAATGCTTTGGATCTTGGTTCTTTAACAGATGCAGAAGTATTTGACGAATCATTCGTTGATGGAAGCTATACAGTTAAAGTTGGAGACAAAACTGTTGCTAAGACAGACGGTATTGCATATGGTATGTTAGACTATGTTCTCGTAAGAATGTACAACAGAAGCGTTGCTGATGTTGTAGTTTACAAGAACTACGAGTTCGATTTCAGTGCAGATAAATAAGTCTACTAAGTAGATTGAAAAAAAGAGACCTTCGGGTCTCTTTTTTTGTGTCCTTAAACATGGAAATTCAGGTGAAATGCAAAAGGTTCATTACGGGAGGAATAACAAAGAAGTTGCGAGAAACAGTCCTCTATGTCATTCAAAATGCCGTTCTGAACGCAGTAAAGAATATCATAGCAAATGCAAAAAATGAGAAATAAAAGGCTTCCGCTAAGAGGAAACTGTCAGCAGAGCTGACGGAGGGAGAGCGGCGAAAAAAATATAACTGAGAAAAAAGCATTCTTGAAGAGATGGATAACATAATCGGCAAGGGCAAGCCCTTGCCCTACAATAATCTGTACTCAGTGCTCTCAAATAGAGTGGTAGAAGTTTTCCGGGAGTATATATAAAAAACAGGTGGACTGTCTTTCGACTGTCCACCAAAGATTATTTATTATTATTTATCCTGGATGTCATTATGAAAGGTTTGTAATGATTTAACATTAAGCTTTCCGCGTTCTTTAACAGCCTTAATTCCTTCAACAGCGGCAATTGCAGCTGCCATTGTAGTCATATGAGGGATTCTGTTCTTAATCGCACTCTTTCTTATATAACTATCATCCGCAGAACCTTTTTTGCCGATTGGTGTATTTATAATAAAGTCGATTTCGTGATTTGTAACCTTATCAACAATATTAGGACGGCCCTCGTTAATTTTTTCAACTCTTTCACAAGGGATTCCTGCATCCATAATAAGTTTGCAGGTTCCGTCTGTAGCCATCAATTTAAAGCCACAATCATAAAATCCTTTTGCAACTTCAACAGCTTCGGCTTTATCCATATCATTAACGCTGATAAGAACTGTTCCTGACAGAGGAAGAAGTGTTGTCTGGGTTGCTTCCTGAGCCTTATAAAAGGCTTCGCCGAAGTTAGATGCAATACCTAAAACTTCACCGGTAGAACGCATCTCAGGACCGAGAATAGGGTCAACCTCCTGGAACATATTAAACGGAAAAACAGCTTCCTTAACGCCATAGTGTATAAAGCGTTTTTCTTTAAGAGTTGGAACAGGAGAAGGTCTGTTAGTAAGATGTCCTGTCATAATATCAGTTGCAAGCTGAACCATATTTATTCCGCATACTTTAGATACTAAAGGAACTGTACGGGATGCACGAGGATTTGCTTCTAAAACATAAACTTTTCCATCCTCGATAGCGTATTGCATATTCATAAGACCGATAACATTCATCTCGGAGGCTATTTTCTTTGTATAGTCCTTAATTGTTTCTATCTGAGAATCTGTAAGACTCTTTGGCGGGATAACACAAGCAGAATCGCCCGAGTGAACCCCTGCAAGTTCAATATGCTCCATTACAGAAGGAACAAATACATTTTTGCCATCACTTATTGCATCAGCCTCACATTCGGTAGCGTGATGCAAAAATCTGTCTATGAGAATAGGTCTGTCGGGCGTAACACCAACTGCCGCTTCCATATAGAAAGTTAAAGCTTCGCTGTCGTATACAACTTCCATTCCCCTTCCGCCCAAAACATAAGAGGGACGAACCATAACAGGATAACCAATTTTTTCGGCAATAGCCAAAGCTTCGTCTGTGTTTACAGCCATTCCCGATTCAGGCATAGGAATGTCGAGCTTGTCCATCATTTCGCGGAAAAGGTCTCTGTCCTCTGCCAAATCTATTGTTTCAGGAGTAGTACCCAAAATATTTACGCCTGCTTCTTTAAGAGATGCGGCAAGATTAAGAGGTGTTTGACCTCCGAACTGGGCAATAACTCCAACAGGTTTTTCTTTATAATAGATGCTGAGAACATCTTCTAAAGTTAAAGGCTCAAAATACAAACGGTCTGATGTATCATAGTCGGTTGAAACTGTTTCCGGATTACAGTTTACAATTATTGTTTCAAAACCTAATGCTTTGAGGGCTTTTGCGGCATGAACACAACAATAGTCAAATTCGATACCCTGACCAATTCTGTTAGGACCACCGCCTAAAATCATAATCTTTTGTTTTTGATTTGAACTGTTCTCGCAATCCTTATCAAGATTATAACTTGAATAATAATAAGCGGCATCCTGAGTTCCGCTAACATGAACTCTGTCCCATTTTTCAACGATTCCCGCTTTGATGCGAGTGTCACGAATGAAATTTTCATCTACATTTAAAAGCTGTGAGAGATATTTATCAGAGAAACCGTTGCGCTTTGCAGATGCCAAAACATCAACAGAAGGAATACTACCTGCATTTGCCTTTAAAGATTCCTCTTCTTCAACCAATTCACGCATTTGGTCTATAAAATATGCCTTAACCTTTGTGCGAGAAAAAATTTCGTCGTTTGTGGCACCCTTGCGGATTGCTTCGTACATAATAAAGTGTCTTTCGCTACTTGCATCAACCAACAAAGCCAGTAGTTCATCTTTGGATAAATTTCCGAAGTTTTTAGCTCCGCCTAATCCCGAACGACCAATTTCTAAGCTACGGATGGCTTTTTGAAAAGCTTCTTTATAGGTTTTGCCGATGCTCATAACTTCTCCAACGGCACGCATCTGTGTTCCAAGCTTATCCTGAGCGCCTTTGAATTTTTCAAAAGCCCAACGAGCAAATTTAATTACAACATAGTCGCCACCAGGAACATATTTATCAAGAGTCCCATATTTTCCACAAGGAATTTCATCAAGAGTGAGTCCACTTGCCAACATTGCAGAAACCAAAGCAATAGGGAAACCTGTTGCCTTAGAGGCAAGAGCGGAAGAACGAGAGGTTCTTGGGTTAATTTCTATAACTATAATTCTGTCGCTGACGGGGTCGTGGGCAAACTGAACATTTGTACCACCGATAACCTCGATAGCCTCAACAATTTTATAAGCTTGTTCCTGAAGTCTTTTTTGAGTTGATTCAGAAATGGTAAGCATAGGAGCACTACAGAATGAATCTCCTGTATGAACGCCCAACGGGTCAATATTTTCTATAAAGCAGACGGTAATCATATTGTTTTTGGCATCACGAACAACTTCCAGTTCTAATTCTTCCCAACCGAGAATAGATTCTTCAACCAAAACCTGTCCAACCAAACTTGCACTCAAACCACGCTCACAAACAGTCTTTAACTCTTCTACATTATAGACGAGTCCACCGCCGCTGCCGCCCATTGTATAAGCAGGTCTTAAAACCACGGGATATCCTAAGTCGTCAGCAATATTAAGAGCATCTTCTACAGAGTAAGCAACTTCACTGCGAGCCATTTCAATGCCCAAGCGGTTCATTGTTTTTTTGAATTCAACACGGTCCTCTCCGCGCTCGATTGCATCAACCTGAACGCCTATAACCTTAACGCCGTATTTATCCAGAACGCCTGCTTCCTGCAGTTCGCTACATAAATTAAGACCTGATTGACCACCAAGATTTGGCAGAAGAGCATCAGGGCGCTCCTTTTCGATAATCTGCTCTAATCTTTCCACATTTAAAGGCTCGATATAAGTAATATCAGCAGTGTCAGGGTCGGTCATAATTGTTGCGGGGTTAGAGTTTACGAGAACTATCTCATAACCTAAATTTTTAAGGGCTTTGCAGGCCTGTGTGCCGGAATAGTCAAACTCGCAAGCCTGACCGATTATTATTGGACCGGAACCAATAATAAGCACCTTATGAATGTCATTTCTTTTCATATGTTACCTCACTTCTTCCTTGTATTTTCAAAATAAGCCATTTTAACAATTATACCACAAAATCACACATAATCAAGGGTGTTTTTTAAATTTTTTTAAAT
>JAZNCG010000121.1:0-7813 GCA_045587405.1 Ructibacterium sp.
GAATTGTATCTTTGCCTTTTTGTTATGAGTTCGGCGAGCATAGCTCGTTGGGTTAGTGCAGAAAAAACAATCCTGTGAATTGTTTTTTCAAGCGATGTCGCCCAAAACACGATTTTTGAAACAAGGCTATGCCTTGTGCACAAAAAGAGATGTGACGGCGACCGGCGCGAAGCGATAACCCGGAGGTCGGGGGGGCTTGGAGCACAACTGCTGACAGTGTCAGAGATAAGGAGTGCGACAAGGGGCGGTAACACAGTTAATATGAGCAAAGCTTTGCGATATATGAGCTGATGTTACAACCTGGCTCGCTTGCGAGAAATCCCTCCCCTGCACCCACAGAAACCTTGAAAACATCAGTGTTTTCAAGGTTTCTTCTATCTCACAGTTGTGATTGACTTTTTATTATAGAACAAAAAAAGACCTCATTGGAATAACTCCAACAAGGTCGATTTTATAAATTGTAGTGCCTTAATTGTTATAAAGCGGTTTGCCTTGTAACAATAAGAGTCTTTTTATTTCTCTTCGTTAGCCTTAGCCTGAGCTGCTGCCAATCTCGCAATCGGAACACGGAAAGGTGAACAAGAAACATAGTCAAGCCCAATCTTGTGACAGAATTCAACAGATACAGGGTCGCCACCATGCTCACCACAGATACCGCAGTGCATTGAAGGACGAACCTTTTTACCCATCTCAACTGCCATTTCCATAAGCTTACCAACACCTGTCTGGTCAAGCTTTGCAAATGGGTCATTCTCAAAGATTTTTGCATCATAGTAAGCATCTAAGAACTTTCCTGCATCATCTCTTGAGAAACCATATGTCATCTGAGTCAAATCGTTAGTACCGAAGCAGAAGAATTCAGCCTCTGTTGCGATGTCATCAGCTGTAAGACAAGCTCTTGGAATTTCCATCATTGTACCAACTTCATACTTAAGCTCAATGCCTGCAGCTGCAATTTCAGCATCAGCTGTTGCAACAACATCATTCTTAACATATTTAAACTCTTTAACATCGCCAGGTAGCGGAATCATAATTTCAGGAACAACATTCCAATCAGGATGAGCCTTCTTAACATTGATTGCCGCACGGATAACAGCTTTTGTCTGCATCTTAGCGATTTCAGGATATGTAACAGCCAAACGACATCCACGGTGTCCCATCATTGGGTTGAACTCATGGAGGCTTGAGATAAGAGCTTTAATATCTTCAACACTCTTGCCCTGAGCCTTAGCAAGTGCTGCTATATCAGCTTCCTCTGTAGGAACAAACTCATGAAGAGGAGGATCCAAGAAACGAATTGTAACAGGATTTCCTTCAAGAGCCTCATAAAGAGCCTCAAAGTCGCTCTGCTGATAAGGAAGAATCTTGTCAAGAGCAGCTTCTCTTTCTTCAACTGTATCAGAACAAATCATCTCTCTAAATGCTGCAATTCTTTCAGCTTCGAAGAACATATGCTCTGTACGGCAAAGACCAATACCCTCTGCGCCAAGCTCTCTTGCCTTTTTAGCATCAGCAGGGGTATCAGCGTTTGTACGAACTTTTAATGTTCTGAACTCGTCAGCCCATTCCATAATTCTGCCGAACTCACCAGCGATTTCAGCATCAACTGTTGGGATAATACCATCATAAATATTACCTGTCGAACCATCAATAGAGATAAAGTCGCCCTCTGTGTAAGTTTTGCCTGCCAAAGTGAACTTCTTGTTCTCTTCGTCCATAACAATTTCTCCACAACCGGATACACAGCAAGTACCCATACCACGAGCAACAACTGCTGCGTGAGATGTCATACCACCACGAACTGTCAAGATACCCTGAGATGCCTTCATACCTGTAATATCTTCAGGTGATGTTTCAAGACGAACAAGAATAACCTTCTCGCCTCTTGAGTTCCAAGCATCAGCATCTTCTGCTGTAAATACAACTTTACCGCAAGCAGCACCAGGAGAAGCGCCAAGACCTCTTCCTACAGGAGTTGCAGCCTTTAATGCAGCTGTATCAAACTGAGGATGGAGAAGTGTATCAAGGTTTCTTGGATCGATCATACAAACTGCTTTTTTCTTATCGATCATACCTTCGTCAACTAAATCACAAGCAATCTTAAGAGCAGCCTTAGCTGTTCTCTTACCATTTCTTGTCTGGAGCATATAGAGCTTCTTGTTTTCAACTGTGAACTCCATATCCTGCATATCTCTGTAATGATCTTCAAGCTTTGCACAAACTTTCTGGAATTCATCAAAAGCTTCAGGGAACTTGCTTGCCATTTCAGCAATAGGCATAGGTGTACGAACACCTGCAACAACATCTTCGCCCTGAGCATTTACAAGGAACTCACCCATAAGACCTTTTTCGCCTGTAGCAGGGTCACGAGTAAATGCAACACCTGTACCACAATCATCACCCATATTACCAAATGCCATCATCTGTACATTTACAGCTGTACCCCAAGAATAAGGGATATCATTATCACGACGATAAACATTAGCACGAGGGTTGTCCCATGAACGGAAAACTGCTTCTACTGCACCCATAAGCTGTTCTTTTGGGTCATCAGGGAAGTCACTTCCGATTTTATTCTTATATTCAGCCTTGAACTGTCCTGCAAGAACCTTAAGGTCTTCTGCAGTAAGCTCAATATCCTGGCTAACGCCTTTTGCTTCCTTCATTTCGTCGATAAGCTGTTCAAAGTATTTCTTACCAACTTCCATAACAACATCGGAATACATCTGGATAAATCTTCTGTAACAATCCCAAGCCCAACGAGGGTTACCTGATTTTGCAGACATTGTTTCAACAACATCTTCATTAAGACCAAGGTTTAAGATTGTGTCCATCATACCAGGCATAGATGCTCTTGCACCTGAACGAACAGATACGAGAAGAGGGTTCTCCTTATCTCCGAACTTCTTTCCGCAGATTTCCTCCATTTTTAAGATATTTTCCATAATTTCAGCCTGGATAGCTTCGTTGATCTTGCGTCCATCCTCATAGTATTGAGTACAAGCTTCTGTTGAAACTGTGAAACCCTGAGGAACAGGAAGACCAAGATGAGTCATCTCAGCAAGGTTAGCACCTTTACCACCGAGAAGTTCTCTCATTGTTGCGTTACCTTCGCTAAAAAGGTATACAAATTTTTTTGACATTGGTATTACCTCCATTTAATATATAGATAATTATTTTTATCAATCTTATTTTTCCCTTTGGAAACAAAAGGAATTTATCTTTGCCGCAAACGCGCGAAAAAACAGCGCAGAACAGCGCTGCATTCCTCTTCCATAATGCCGCAATAATATTCTACCCGATGCATAAGCGCGGGATTTTCTAAAAGCCCTGCGTTAGAAACTGCAAAACCACCTTTGGGGTCGTATGCCCCAAAATAAAGCCGTTTGATTTTAGCATGTGCAATAGCCCCGCAACACATAGCACAAGGTTCTAATGTTACATACATATCACAATCCGTCAGCCGACGGCTACCCAGCTTTTCACAAGCTTTATTTATAGCAGAAATTTCTGCGTGATGCAAAGGATTCTGCTCTTGCTCCTGAAGATTATGCCCAGTGGCAATTACTTCGCCATCTTTTACGATAACAGCACCTACAGGAATTTCTCCCTGGTCAAATGCCAGTTGCGCCTCTTTAAGCGCCAACTCCATAAAAAAATTCTTCATCATAACTCCCTGCCACACACAGTCACACAAACCCCGCACAAACTCAGTACAGGGTTTGCAGAGCTAAACAAAATATAAATAAAACAATTTGTCATAGCTGTCTTGTGCAATCCAAAATTGCACAGGCACTTATTTTGTATAAGGTGCCAACTCAGACAACAGTTCGTCGCAGTCGTCACTGAACACTTCAACCTTTATAGGTTTTGTAAGGTCTAAACTAAAGATTCCCATAATAGATTTTGCGTCTACAACATATCTACCTGATGTCAAATCAATTTCAAAATCGTACTTTGTAACAATATTTACAAAGTTCTTAACATCATTGATGGAATTCAAAATTACAGTAAGAGTTTTCATTTAATGCAACCGCCTAAAAAATTAATAAAAGTTCCCTATAAAATTATACATTTTTTTCTTGCATTAGTCAATTAGAAATATTATAATTATTCTATAATTTTATTTTATTTTATTTATGCAATATTTCTAATTTATTACAGAATAATTTATTCTAAGTGCCAAAAAAAGGAATTTCCCCTTATTAATATTGATAGATAGGATGTGGCTAAAATCAGAGTTAAATTTATAACATTAGGATGCAAAACCAATTTATACGAGAGCGAGGCTATGGCAACTCTCTTTAGGAATGAAGGTTATAATATTGTATCAGGCAAGGAAAAAGCGGAAGTTTGTGTTATCAGCACCTGCACTGTTACAGGCACAGGCGCTCAGAAAAGTCGGCAACAAATCAGGAAAGCCAGACGCGAAAACCCCGATGGTATTATTGCCGTTTGCGGTTGTCTTGCCCAAACCGAAGGTGACGCCTTGAAAAAAGAATTAGATATTGATATATTAATAGGCAACAAAAACCGCAACAAAATCGTAGAATTTGTAAACAAAGCAATTGAAGGCAACAAAACCTTTGAACTTACCAACATCCTTAAAGAGAAAGAATACGAGGAAATCAGCATAACAGCAGGGCAAAGTCGAGTTCGTGCAAACCTGAAAATTGAGGATGGCTGCAACAATTTTTGTTCCTACTGCATTATCCCCTATGCTAGAGGTCCCGTCAGGTCACGCCCTCTTGATAAAATTATAGCCGAAGCTGAGTCATTAGGCAAAAGCGGTTATGGAGAGATTGTACTAACAGGAATACACATCGGCTCATATGGCAAGGATTTAAACAATTCATTAAGCTTAATCGATGTTATCGAGGCTGTTCACAAGATTGATGGCATAGAACGAATTCGATTAGGCTCTATAGAACCTATTATGATAACCCCCGAATTTGTAGACAGAGCAGCAAAACTACCGAAACTCTGCCCTCAATTTCATATGTCGCTCCAAAGCGGATGTGACGAAACCTTAAAGAGAATGCGACGCAATTACACCACCGAGGATTTCTCAAAAGCTGTTCAGCTTTTGAGAAATAAGCTATCCGATACCGCAATTACAACGGATTTAATGGTTGGTTTTGCAGGAGAAACAGAAGAAGAATTTGAAAAATCCTATAATTTCTGCAAGAAAATAGGATTTGCCCAGATGCATATTTTCCCGTACTCCATTAGAAAAGGAACATCAGCAGAGAATTTCCCCAACCAAATTGATGAGAAATCTAAAACCCAACGAACTTCAAAAATGTTAGCCCTTGCCAAAGAAATGAAGAAAGATTTTTATAATCGTTATTTAAACGAAGATGTGCAGGTTTTAATTGAGCAAAAAAAGGAGGGTTTATGGCACGGAACAACACCAAACTATATGGATGTTATGGTGTCAGGCAAAAACATAATCAGCGGCAAAATTTACCCTGTTAAAATAACCTCAATCAACGAAGAAACTCTTATTGGGGAAATAATTTAATTAAATAAGATTCTGTTTTAACTTTTTGCCCCAACTATTGACAAAGAGCCGAAATATTATGTTTGCTAAAATATATCCATACACCAAAATACCGATGCGGAAAAATCCGCATCGGTATTTTATTCTTTATTTGCCATAAATGTTACAGTAACACTGATTCCTCTGTTTCTATATCCAAAGATAGCTCATTTTCAGGAATATACGAAGGGCAAACCTCAATATTATTATACCTTGCCATACCTGTTCCGGCAGGGACAAGTTTACCAATAATAACATTTTCTTTAAGGCCTACCAACGGATCTCTCTTACCCTTTATTGCAGCGTCTGTAAGAACACGAGTTGTTTCCTGGAAGGAAGCCGCTGACAAGAATGACTCTGTTGCCAAAGCAGCCTTTGTAATTCCCATCAATACATCCGATGCAACGGCAGGCTCCTTGCCCTCTGCGATAACGCGATTGTTGATTTCCTCAAGCTCATAAATATTAATCAACGAGCCTGTAAGCAAGCCTGTATCTCCTGCTTCTTCAATCTTAACCTTATGCATCATCTGGCGAACAATAACCTCAACATGCTTATCGTTAATATCAACACCCTGAAGTCTGTACACACGCTGAACCTCTTGAATAAAGTAATTCTGAACCGCAGTTGCACCCTTAATTGCAAGAATATCGTGTGGGTTAATTGACCCCTCTGTCAATGGAGCACCTGCTTCTATAACCTCTTCATCGCGAACCTTAACACGAGAGCCAAAAGGAATTAAGTATGTTGAACTCTCGCCTGTTTCGGCATTAGTAACAGTTATTTCACGCTTGTTGCTTGCATCACTAATCTTAACCATACCGCTGATTTCAGAAACAATAGCAACACCCTTAGGACGACGAGCCTCAAATAACTCCTCGACACGAGGAAGACCCTGGGTAATATCATCTCCTGCAACACCGCCGGCATGGAAGGTTCTCATTGTAAGCTGAGTACCCGGCTCACCGATTGACTGAGCGGCTATAATACCAACAGCCTCACCTACATCAACAGGTTTTCCCGATGCAAGGTTCTGCCCATAACACTTAGCACATACGCCAACCTTACTACGGCACTTAACAACAGAACGGATTTTTACCTCGGTTATTCCTGCATTTACAATCATCTTAGCCTGATCAGATGTAATCATTTCGTTTTCTCTTATGATAAGCACACCTGTGTTTGGATCAATAATATCCTCTACAACAGTTCTTCCCTCAAGACGATCTACCAATGGTTCTATAATCTCATTACCATCACGAATATCTGTAACGATAATGCCATCACGAGTTCCGCAATCGTCCTCACGAACAATAACCTCTTGAGATACATCAACCAAACGACGGGTTAAGTAACCTGAATCGGCTGTACGAAGAGCTGTATCTGTCAAACCTTTACGAGCACCATGAGTTGAGATAAAATATTCAAGAACTGTAAGACCCTCACGGAAGTTAGATTTAATAGGAATTTCGATGGTTTTACCTGATGTATCCGCCATCAAACCACGCATCGCCGCAAGCTGACGAATCTGGTTGATACTACCACGGGCACCGGAGTTAGCCATCATATAAATAGGATTGAGCTGACTCAGGTTTGCCATAAGCGCATCGGTAACCTTACCTGAAATCTCATTCCAGATACTGATAACATGACGATAACGCTCCTCGTCGGTAAGCAATCCACGACGATACTTTTTCATTACCTTATCTATTCTCTCTTCCGCCTCTGCAAGGTAGAGTTTCTTAGCTTCAGGAATTTGCATATCATCAACACATACGGTTATAGCACCGATTGTTGAATATTTATATCCCATGGCTTTAACATCATCAAGCAAGGTAGCTGTTTGAGTTATTCCATGGATTTTAATATTGGCGTCAATAATTTTACCTAAGAGCTTCTTGTCAACACCAGGCTCAACATTATCCTCAAAATCTGTCTTAGAGGCAGGTCTTTTAAGAACATTATCACCGATTTCCAAATCAAGAATATGCTCAGGGTCAGTTCTGTCAACAAATCCCAAATCCTGCGGGATTTTTTCGTTGAATATAAGACGACCAACAGTTGCATCAATTATACCTGTTCTTTCAACACCATTAACAACCTTTGTCACACGAACCTTAATAGGTGCATGCAAGCCAACAGCATCATTATTATATGCCAAAACAGCTTCGTTAAATGATGAGAAACATTTTCCTGCACCAAGCTCTGAGCTATCCTTCAATGTAAGGTAATAACTACCCAAAACCATATCCTGTGTAGGAACGGTTACAG
>JAZNCG010000122.1:0-4790 GCA_045587405.1 Ructibacterium sp.
AACATCCGCAATATGGGATTTTGGCAACAGAGTTCAATGATGCCAATGCACCGCTTGTATCTCTACCATGCATAGGATTTGCACCAGGCGCAAGAGCTTCTCCTGCTTTACGGCCATCAGGCGTTGTCCCTGTCTTTTTTCCATACACAACATTGGAGGTAATGGTTAAAACAGATAATGTATGCTCTGCATCTCTATATGCAGGATGTCTTTTAAGCTCATCTGAAAACTTTCCTAAAATTTCAACCGCAATTGTATCAACCCTATCATCATCATTACCATATTTAGGAAAATCGCCTTCAATTTCAAAATCTACGGCAATTCCTTTTTCGTTTCTAATAGGTTTAACCTTAGCAAACTTAATCGCAGATAATGAATCTGCAACAACAGAAAGCCCCGCAACGCCAAACGCCATAAACCTCTTAACATCTGTATCATGCAAAGCCATCTGTCCAGCTTCATATGCGTATTTATCATGCATATAATGGATTGTGTTCATTGTATTTACATACAACTCAGCAACTTCTTCCATACATCTATCATAAGCACTTCTAACCTTATCGTAATCCAGAAATTCTTCTGTCATCGGTTCTGTATTTTCCAGAACTTTAATTTCTTTCTTTTCGTCATAGCCATCATTAATTGCCATAAGCAAGGTTTTAGCAAGATTAACGCGCGCTCCGAAAAATTGCATTCTTTTGCCAACCTCCATAGATGACACGCAACATGCTATTGCATAATCATCTCCATATATCGGCCTCATTTCGTCATCATTTTCATACTGAATTGAATCTGTTTTAATACTCATTTTAGCACAATATTCTTTAAAAGCCTTCGGAAGATTAACACTCCATAAAACCGTCATATTAGGCTCCGGCGCTGGGTCAAGGTTAGTAAGCGTGTGCAAAAATCTGTAGGAAGATTTTGTTACCAAAGTTTTACCATCTTCACTCATGCCTCCAATGGATTCAGTAACCCATGTAGGATCACCACTGAATAACTCGTTATAGTCCGGAGTACGAAGATGTCGAACCATTCTGAGTTTTAAAACAAGATGATCTATGAGCTCCTGAGCACCTTTTTCATCAAGCACGCCATTTTCCATATCTCTATTGATATAAATATCAAAAAATGTTGAATTTCTGCCAAATGACATCGCCGCGCCATTATTTTCTTTTATTGCAGCCAAGTATCCAAAATAGGTAAACTGAATAGCTTCTTGAGCATTCTTAGCAGGTTTAGAAATATCAACACCATAACTCATTGCCATATTTTTAATCTGCCCTAAAGCTCGAATTTGCATTCTTAACTCTTCGCGCATTCTTATAATATCTTCACAAGCTAAAACATTTTCTCTTTGAGCAAAATCATTCTCCTTTTGCTCAATAAGATAATCTATGCCATAAAGAGCTACACGACGATAGTCCCCTATTATTCTACCTCTTCCATAAGCATCAGGAAGTCCCGTCATAAGTCCAACCGTTCTTGCACGGCGCATTTTGGATGTATATGCGTCAAAAACTCCATCATTATGAGTTTTTCTAAACTCCTTAAAATCACGCTTACGAACTTCATCCATTTCATAACCATAGGCTTCCAACGATTGTTCTACCATGCGCATTCCGCCATACGGATTTATCATTCTTTTTAAAGGCTCGTCCGTCTGCAATCCAACAATTTTCTCTATACTTTTATCAATATACCCCGGTTCAAAATTATCAATTCCCGAAACTTTAAAGGTTTCGACGCCAATAATTCCCTTCTCTATTTCTTCTAAAAACAACTTGCTGACTTTTTTATAAAGCTCAGCAGTATCTTCTGTTACAGAAGATAAAAAGGATTCATTACCTTCATAAGGGCAATAATTTAATTGTATAAATTCTCGAACATCAACCGAATTCTGCCAATTACCCTCTTTAAATCCATTCCAAGCATCAAACTTCATATATTCTCTCCTTAATATTAATAATTAAATTAAACCTCTACTATATATAATAACAGATTAATTAAAAATTTGCAAATATAAATTGCGACCAATTTAACCAAATTTTTTGTGCAAAACATATATTTGAAAACATAGATATAATCCTATTCGCTAAAAATTCCACTCGAATTATAACAATTCGGTTATTTTCATTGACAGACCTTGCAAGCTGATGTAGAATATAAATATCTACAAAAAATATATTAAGTATTAGGAGTTAAAAATGAAACGAAAAATAACGGAAATTTCAGTATTTGAATTTTTTCTATGTATGTTTGTCATATTAATACATCTTCTCTCTGAAGGAACTGACACGCTACCTAAATGGAGCTTTCTTTCTGTTTTATTTTCGTCTTTGACACGAATAACAACTTTTGCAGTACCAGGTTTTGTTTTCACAAGCGCAGTTAAGCTTTTCTATAAATATGATAATATTAAGCGTTTCCCATATTTCCGTTTTTTAGGAAACAGATTTCTTAAAATCGTTGTACCATACATAATCTCTGTATTGATTTATTATGCAGTTTACATATGGGTCATTGGTATTTATAAATTTGATTGGGACCAACTTTTGGGCTTTTTGTTGAGCGGTAATATTTCTGCACAATTCTATTTTGTAATTTTAATCGTACAATTTTATTTGCTTATGCCGATTTGGTCCGCTATAAGCAAAGTAAATTCCAAATGGTTTGCTTTTGTTGTTTCGATTTTAGCCTGTGCAATTACAGTATTTTTCAGAATGCATTACCCTACTACAGAAAGCATTCATAAAATTTTCCCATCATATATGGTGTTTTGGATTTTAGGCATGTATGTCGCTATGAATTATGAGGCTTTTGAAAAGCTTATTTCACAAAGCAAATTATTAATTAATACAGGTTGGCTTATTTTAGCTGTAACCCATTGTGTCCTTTCCTATATGGAATTTGGCGGTTTAATTGCTTATAAATTATCCCCCGTAATAGTTGTTCTATTTTGTTTCTTCTCTATATTTGGATTTTATTCCTATGCCAGAGAATTAACTATCTCTTTGGAAAAGAGAGGAAAGGGACTGCTTATGAGCATTTCACAGGCATCCTATGATATATATTTAATCCACTGTTTAATTATAATTGTAACAAACTGGATACTTACCCAAAACGAAGTTGACGATGTTCTTCAGAGATTTATCATAACAGCTATCATTACATATTGTTTATCCATAATATTCTGCGTATTCAGAACCACTATTGCCAGCAATATAAAGGCTCGTCGCCTTCGACACTCAGCAACAAAGGCCCGCAAGATGGCCCGTAGAAAACGCTATCTGTAAATTAAATCCGCCTGTATATGCATCAACATCAATTATTTCTCCTGCAAAGAATAAGCCTTCAACCAACTTCGATTCCATGGTAGATGGGTTGATTTCTTTAACATTAACACCACCTGATGTAACAATCGCTTGTTCGATGGGGCAAAAATCCTTTACAGTAAATTCAATATTTTTGAGTAGCTTAACAAGTTGACTCCTTTCCTTTGCGGTTACGGAGTTAACTTTTTTATATGGATCAATCCCTGATAATTCAATTATATTCGGAATTATTCCATTTGGCAAAAGTTCCCCTAAGCTATTCCTGAAATCTTTATTTATATTCTTTTGAAAATCCCTTTGAATTCTTAAATCAAGTTGCTTTTCATCTAACGCAGGTTTTAAATCAAGAATTATTTTATACCCGTTGATTTTAGGCTCTTTCATATGGGCACTGGCGCTTAGTATAATCGGACCTGTAAGCCCAAAATGCGCAAACATCATCTCTCCGAAATCCGTGTAAACCTTTTTACCTTTACAATTTATAAGACTTATACCTACATTCTTTAACGACAACCCCTGCAATTCTATAGGCCAACTACTTTCAACCTCTATAGGCACTAAAGACGGTCGTATATCTGTTATCGTATGACCTAAATTTTCCGCCCAGGTGTAACCATCACCTGTAGACCCAGTCCGTTGATAAGACATTCCACCCGTTGCAATTATAACACTGTCAGCAAAAAGCTTACCTCTTTTCTCCGCTATAACCCCAACTATTTTCCCTCCATCTGCAATTACTTCATCAACTCTATCTTGTATGATTTCAACATTATTATCCGTTAAAAACTTTTTCATAGCATTTACCACATCTATACTTTTATCGGATACAGGAAACACTCGCTCTCCTCTTTCAACCTTCAATTCAACTCCAAGCCCTTCAAAAAACTCCATTGTTTGAATATTAGTAAAATCGTAGAATGCACTGTACAAAAAACTGCTGTTAGTCGGCACATTTTTTATAAGCTCTTGAACATCATCACAAGCATTAGTAAGATTACAACGCCCTTTGCCGGTTATCATCATTTTTTTACCTAACATCTTATTTTGCTCAATCAACTTTACATTATGACCTCTTTGTGCTGCAACACCTGCAGCCATCATTCCTGCCGCACCGCCACCTATAACAATAACCTTTTTATTCATCTTGTCCTCCACTTGCAATTCTATTTTATAAAACTCATCTTTTTTCTGCCGCCTCAATTTTTGACATTTCTGCATATTTATCGTATAAGAAAGACGGTTCCTTAACCCATTTACCTTTTACCACATACCATTTGCCAAAAAACTCTTCATCAATAATTAACTGGGGTCTTCAAAATCAGGAAATTGTTCGTAATAATCAATTCTTTCTTTAAAATATTCCTCCTGATTATCACTAGCAGCCGCAAATACACTTCCGCTTATCAAATATTGAACAACAATAAATAAAGATAAAAATATTATTAATCTTTTACT
>JAZNCG010000123.1:0-9090 GCA_045587405.1 Ructibacterium sp.
CTTAATTAACTGTTTATATGGCGTAATTTTATTACACTCTTAATAACAAATAATTTAAAAAACGGTTAACCTAGTTAATATCAATTTCTTTATTATTGAGCTTATTTAATTTATCGTTATCTTTAATGTGATCAAAATGAAGGTTAAGTTTTGAGTCTGTATAATTAACATTATGGGATCTATAATATATTAAGAAATAGTATAGTGGACTACAACGAAAAAGGTAATCCCATAACTAAGAATGTCCTTGCCAAGACCGAGGAAGAATGCGAAACAGAACATGCAAAGCTCATAGTGAGAATGAAAGCCGAAATAGCAACCCCAAAAGCACAACTCAGAATAGTACAGTAAAATACTAACGACATGGACATAAAAATCTGTACTGTAGCTTTTTGGTATGTTAAAATTTTATATGCCTTAAATAAAGAAAAGGGCGTGTGTTATATTTGAAGTATTAGTAGCAGATTTTTTGCAATTAAGGACCAAAAAATCAAGGTAAAAACATCAATTCCTTGCTACGGCTGTGTTTAAGGTCATCAAATATGGCTAATATGTGGTCTAAATAAATTTTTATTGTTTTTAAAGAAATAAAAAACCTCAGAAACCGCAAAAACTCACAAAAAGTTGGTAGTGACAACGAGTCGTTGTGAGGGCGTTTACAACCGAACAGATGAGCCGAGCGTGACTTTTTGTGAAAGAGGAGGAACAGTGTAGTAAGTGACTGATTTTTATGCAAATAAAAATCGGAACAAGCGAACTTTGCTTCGACGTGGTCGGGATAACAGGATTTGAACCTGCGGCCCCTTCGTCCCGAACGCTCGCTAAAGCCTGATATATAGCGGTTTTTGCCTTTTTTAGCCCTTTTGGCTACATTCAACATACTCTTTGGAAATCTTATCTCCACTGTTTCCATATGCTCCAGAGCTAACTGTGGGATAACATGTGGTCAAAAAAGCTCTTCTGCAAAATACGAATATAACCCGTTACCTAAGCCTTGAATTAAACTATCGTACTTAGATGTTATTTCAATATAAAAATCTTTTAAGACCTCGTCATCAATATCTCCTCGGGTCATTTCTTCACAGCGTTCAATATCATCCTCAACCATATCTTCTATCGATTGTGGTTGGTTCCAGAAAAAAGTGTCCTCGGATAATGTTCTTAAATATGCCATCATATTTTCATGGGCAGAAGGATTGCGTGAATGATCAGAACAAATAGAAAGTATCTTTTCTGCTAAGGGATGATCAGTTAAGAACCTTTTGGCAAATATCTCTATTTGACTCATCCATTGTGTAAATTTAGGACCAGCTACATAAGAAAATGGGAAGCCGTCACTAGCAGGATGAAATTCTTCTTTTATAATTTTTTCTCCATTTTCAATAAGTTTTAGAATTGTATTTTTCTTGCTCATATTTATTTTTCACCTGTATTTATTATCGTTAAAATTTGATACGCCTTAAACAAAGAAAAGGGGTCAAGATATTCGTTTGCACGAAATCAAGATTTTTATTTCTTAAATTTCATATCGAATGCAGGTTCCATAAATGAAATTGAACTTCTGCCTAATTTATATTTAGACGCAATTTCTCTCCATTCTTTTTCAACTACTGATTTTACCTTGTCTACATATGAAACAGCCTCGGAACTAGAAATATCAAAATATTCAGCAACGCTTAATGCCAATTCGAAACTGATGACACTATCATTTTCGCTTACGCATAATGAAAGATTTTCGCCGTAAATATTAGGATTAACATCATAAAGCGGAGATAATACCCATCCGTTTTTACTTAGAATAAAGCCGTGGTTTCTCAAATGGTCATCAGTATTTGATACTGCCATATTAAAGACTATTCTTTTCCACAATTCATTTAAGTCCCGTTTGGGGGATGCACCGTGTGATTTTATGAATGATGCAATGTCAAGATAACTAGTTCCCTCGGAACCTTCACCATCTGTTTTCCCAAGAAGAGTCATAGCAGAGGAAAAGTGTATTCTTTTATTACCATCACGGTCAAATCTTTTTACGAGAAAAGTGCTTCCCTGAGATGAAAAGTTTTCAAGTTTAGCATCCGGAACATTCAAATCACACTTAACTGCCAAGTCATGCGTAACCATTTCCCAAGCACCTGTATTCCATTCATCGTGCTTGGACGGGAACTTTGCAATCCACAAAGAACCATCAGGGGCAAGAACAGATGCTTTAGGTCTTGCTCCGCCTAAAGAAGAACCCGGAGCAATTAATTGCTTCAGCCATTTTTCTTCGTCCTTATTACCACTTGATTCAAAAGCTAAAGATGCGGATTCGAGTGTGCGAAGTGTTGTCCAAGGCGGTGCGGCTAATTCTTTATCCGAAGATAAAAATGCGCCATTTTCATCAAGTGAAAATCTAAGTGCACCCATACGTGTTTCATCATATACTCCAAGTAAAAAGTCGCTTTCAGTAAGTGATTTGGGTTTTCGTTCTTCTTGTTTTGCGACAATTGCTTCCCTGCGTTGCATAAGAAGTCGTCCCCAACGGTCAGGACATGAATCAGACAAAACACCAAAAATCTTTTTACCTGAAGGTAAATATTGCCTTCCTGGGAATAGAGGCAAATCAGGATCAAGACTTACATTAGGAAAATCACCGATTTCACACATTTGAATCCAATTTTTATCATACTCAAATGAAAAGGCTTCTTTTCCACGGTTTACGTCAACAAAAAGCCTTCCTAAAAATGCAGGAGAATTGTCCCAATCAAAATAAACATATATTATCTTTTCCATATATCACACCTCAATTCCTTGGAGCACGCTTGCGGACTTTTAAATCCATATCCTGCAGTTTTCTGCCAAGCTCATCATCTTTTGCGATAAGAAGTAAGTCCTCATCCATACCATTAAGTGCATGTAAAACTGCAGCATAAATGCCCATTGCTACAGAAGATGAACCTTTTTCAACCGCCCATAATGTAGCACGGCTTATTCCGGCTCTTTCAGCAACAAGCTCAACAGATAGCTTTCGTCTCAGTCTCGCAAGCTTTATTTGGTCTCCCATAGTATCTAATATTTTTTGAGTATCAGGCATTAAGACAACCGATTTTTTACTCATAATTTCACCCCGAAAATCATTTTAACATTTATTATTATAAACTATTATATGCAAAATGTCAAGTTTTATAAACATTAAATATTTTTGAGCGTTGTAATAAATATACATTTTTATCGCATACTAAGAAAAAAGGAAGTGATTTATAGTTGGAATTTATTAAAGTCATTTTAACTTCTTTATTGTCAGTGGTATCGTTGTTTGTGATTGCCAAAATAATGGGACACAAGCAAATGGCACAGCTTGATTTTTTTGATTATATAACAGGTATCACCATTGGTTCAATAGCAGCAGAGCTTGCAACAGAATTGGAAGCACCGTGGAAACCTCTTATCGCAATGATAGTCTATGGTCTTGTTGCACTTGGTCTAACGATACTTGCACATAAATTTCCTAAAGCCCGTAAATATGTCAACGGAACACCAACCATTATTATGGACAATGGAAAGCTATATCGTGAAAATATGAAAAAGGCAAAGCTTGAACTTTCAGAATTTATGGTTTTACGCAGGCAGGAAGGATATTTTAATTTAAATGATATTCAAACAGCAGTATTTGAATACAATGGCAGAATTACAATTTTGCCCAAAAGTGAAATAAGACCGCTTACTCCGGAGGATATGAATATAACTCCCGAGAAGGCGGAAATATGCACAGAGATTATTATGGACGGCCGCATAATGCATGAAAACTTAAAAAGGCTTGGCCTTGATTTAACATGGCTTGATAAACAATTGAAGAAACAAAAATATGACAATGCAAAAGAAATATATTTAGGAATATGTGATAAAAACAATAACCTCACCTTGTTCCCGGTAAATTAGCTTTTTCATTTATCATTCTTTGCCTCGCATATTGCTCTTTGAGTCGCAATAGTTGCCAATGTGTCACCCAATTGAACTAAAACAGTCGCAAGTAAGGTTGTTTCCTCAATGCTTAACTTGCTTGAAAGTGCATTGGCTACTGCCGTTATAGATGCGGTTAATTGACAAGAATTCATTATATCCCTCCTTGTGAATTGTTTAAAAAATATACTCAGTATATAGTATGAAAAAAGCAAGCTATCAGTTACCGAAGTACAGCCACATTGCTGTATTAAAATATGACACGCCTTAACCAAAGAAAAGCGGAATCGAGAAAACGAAAATCTCGGTTCCGCTTGTTTCATTTTACGGCAAAAATTCGGGGTTTACTTTATAGCGCGAAGTACCGCCCACCTGCCTTTCATCTCGGGTTATAATATCCCTCGGAATCTTAGGCAAATATTTTTTGCTGAAGCTTGGACCTAAATAAGAATCAAAGCTGATGGTTGGATGCTGAATCCACACCGTGTCAGGCTGTTTGTTGGCAATGTAATATGAAATCAGAAACTCCATAGCTTCCCGAATTTTCTTTTTATCTCCAGCACATATATTTTCACTTAATTCCACGGCTTCAATTTTGGCCTTGATTTCATCCGGCAGCGGCTTTGAATTATCTCTTAATGGTCCTTGCTCTGAAGCGGTTGCAATAGCGTCATCAAACCTCTTCGTCAGGTGGTTACAGCTACAGGTGATGGTGCTATTTCTGCTACGGAGCTTGAAAAATATGTTGCCGAAATGCAGAGAAAAACAGGTCTTCATCCGAAGCCTCCCGTTACAAGAATGACAGACTATCCAAATGCACCAAAAACCGCTGAGGCATCTGATGATTCGGATGATATATTTACAGCAGAAATGAAAGCACAGTTAGAGGGAGTATTTTCAAAAATGGAACGCAAGCTTATCCTTAAGCTGTATCTTGATAATCGCCCTGTGTCTTTAGAATTGGAAAATTATATAACAAATCTTGCAGACCTTACGGACAAGCTTACAGTCA
This sequence comes from Ructibacterium sp., assembly GCA_045587405.1. Classification (GTDB taxonomy): domain Bacteria; phylum Bacillota; class Clostridia; order Monoglobales; family Monoglobaceae; genus Ructibacterium. The sequence goes on from JAZNCG010000123.1 coordinate 4,952, forward strand.
TGGTAGCTGATAAAAATGACCAATCAAATCTTGCTCCATGTGTGCGAGTCTTTTCAGAGGATGGAATTGACTTGGGAATTGCATTTCATGGTGTGCCGGGAGGACATGAGTTTACATCTTTTGTACTGGGGCTTTACAATGCGGCAGGTCCTGGACAGACAATAGATGAAGATACATTAAAGGAACTTGAAGAAATTCAAAAAAGCACAGATATGAAGATTTTAGTATCTTTGTCTTGTACTATGTGTCCCGATTTGGTAATTGCCTGTCAGCGTATTGCAACAAAAAACAAAAACATTAAAGCAGAAGTGTACGACCTCCAGCATTTTGAAGAGTTAAAGAAAAAATACAATGTGATGAGTGTTCCATGTCTTGTTATAAACGAGGAACACATATCTTTTGGAAAGAAGAATATAAATCAGGTTATTGATATAGTAAAACAAGTATAATGATATTTTGGTTTTGTTCATATAATCCAAAAAATGATACGCCTTAAACAAAGAAAAAAGCCTATAAAGTTTATGCACGAAATCAAGATTATCGCATACGAAAATAGCACTTAAGGGGACATTAGTGCATAAAATTAATAATTTTATCCCCTTAACTTGCATTTAACTGAATTTAGTTATTTGAAATTAACAAGCTGTATAAAATTTTCAAAAAAGTATTGTAATCTTTATTATAAAGTGATATAATATATAAAACAGAATAAGAAACGGGAGCTTGTGTTACAGGCTGAGAGGAAGGTATAACCTTCGACCGAGAACCTGATTTGGATAATGCCAACGTAGGGATGCCTGAACGAGAGTTTTAGGAAAACTTAAGTAATCTTAGGAGTTACCAAATCGGTAGCTCCTTTTTTGTTTGAGTTTTGGAGGTGATTTGAGTGGTAAGAATTAACGGAGAAAATTTAGATGTAGTCGGAAAGTCAGTTGCAGAATATCTTAATTCTGCAGGTTATGACTTAATGCGTGTTGCAGTAGAGCTTAACGGCGATATAGTTCCAAAAGCACAGTATTGTGATACGATTTTTAAGGACGGCGACAACGTTGAGGTTGTAAGCTTTGTGGGAGGTGGCTGATATGATTCCAACTAAAAAAGAATGGATACAAGCGTTAGATGACCGACACGGGATTGAGTTTGAAAAGAAAATCTCATCCACAACCGTTGCAGTATGCGGTCTCGGCGGTCTTGGCTCAAACATAGCCATTTCACTTGCTCGTGCTGGTATAGGGAAACTTATACTGGTTGATTTTGATAAGGTGGATATAACCAATCTGCACCGTCAGCAGTATAAAGCAAATCAAATTGGAATGTGCAAAACAGAAGCTTTGCAGAATAACCTAAAAGAAATAAATCCTTATCTTGAAACCAAGATACATACAATTTGCCTTGATGAAAGCAATGCAAAGGATGTGCTTGCGGATGCCGATATTATCTGTGAAGCTTTTGACAACGCAGAAGCAAAAGCAAATATTGTCAACTTTGTTTTATCTGAAATGCCGGATAAATACATTGTTGCTACATCAGGTATGGCAGGCTTAGATAGTGCTAATTTGATAAAAACAAGAAAAGTCTCAAAACGGTTTTATCTTTGTGGTGATGAAGTAAGCGATATAAAAGACGGAATCGGACTTGTATCTACAAGAGTGATGCTGTGTGCTGCACATCAGGCGCACACAGTCTTAAGAATTATAGCAGAAGAATACGAAGTATAGAAAGAAGGAATTGCAAATGAATAATGACAAACTTGTTATCGGTGGCCACGAATTTAATTCCCGTTTTATTTTAGGTTCGGGAAAATATTCTCTTAATCTAATTGAAGCTGCGGTAAAGGATGCAGGTGCGGAGATTATAACCCTTGCAGTCCGCCGAGCAAACACAAAGGAACAAGAAAACATTTTAGATTTTATCCCAAAAGGTATAACACTTTTACCAAACACAAGCGGTGCAAGAAATGCCGAAGAAGCAGTGCGAATTGCAAGACTCGCCCGTGAGCTTGGTTGCGGTAATTTCGTAAAGATTGAAATTATGCGTGATTCAAAATATCTGCTCCCCGATAATACCGAAACAATCAAGGCAACAGAAATCCTTGCAAATGAGGGTTTTGTCGTTATGCCATATATGTATCCCGACCTAAACGTTGCTCGTGATTTGGTTAATGCAGGAGCAGCTACCATAATGCCACTTGCATCTCCTATAGGTTCTAACAAAGGCCTTACAACAAAAGACTTTATACAGATACTTATAGATGAAATTGACCTGCCAATTATTGTTGATGCAGGTATCGGTAAACCTTCTCAGGCTTGTGAAGCTATGGAAATGGGTGCAGCAGCTATTATGGCAAACACAGCACTCGCTACCGCAGGTAATCTTCCGCTTATGGCATCCGCATTCCGTCAGGCAATCGAAGCCGGAAGAAAAGCATATCTTTCAGGCCTTGGCAGAGTGCTTACAAGAGGTGCATCCGCATCAGATCCTCTTACGGGATTTTTGCGTGATTAAGGGGGATTTAAAATGGAAAATCAATTTTTTGTGGATTCAGAGCATTTATCTCCAGAAGCACTTGCAAAGAAGCACCAGATAGAAACAGATCCTTCCTCACGAAAAAACCACATGAAATATTTGCCGGGGATGGAGAAAATAGAATCCGATGTTTGCAAAAATGTAATGGAACAGATGAATTCTTTCGATTACTCAAAATACACTGCCAAAGATGTAAAAGCAGCATTGGAGCATGAAACCTGTACCATAGAAGATTTTAAGGCACTTTTATCTCCGGCAGCAGAACCGTTTTTGGAGCAGATGGCACAAAGAGCAAGACTTGAAACCAGTAAACATTTCGGTAACACAGTGTATCTATTTACTCCTCTTTACATAGCTAATTACTGTGAGAATTACTGCGTGTATTGCGGTTTTAATTGCTATAACCATATTAACCGTATGAAGCTTTCTATGGAGCAGATTGAAAAAGAAATGAAGGTTATAGCAGACAGCGGTATGGAAGAAATTCTGATACTTACAGGCGAAAGCCGTGCTCAAAGCGATATAAATTATATCGGTGAAGCGTGCAAGCTTGCAAGAAAGTATTTCCGTATGGTAGGACTTGAAATATACCCCGTAAATACCGATGAATATAAGTATCTTCACGAGTGCGGTGCTGACTATGTGACCGTATTCCAGGAAACTTATGATACAGATAAATATGAACAACTTCACCTGCTCGGTCATAAGCGTGTGTGGCCTTATCGTTTTGATGCACAGGAACGAGCACTTATGGGCGGTATGCGTGGAGTAGCATTTTCTGCACTTTTAGGACTTTCGGATTTCAGAAAGGATGCTTTAGCAAGTGCGCTTCATGTGTACTACCTGCAAAGAAAATATCCTCATGCGGAAATGTCACTATCCTGTCCAAGACTCAGGCCGATTATCAATAACGATAAAATCAATCCATTGGATGTTCACGAAAAACAGCTTTGTCAGATAATCTGTGCTTACCGTATATTCTTACCTTTTGTCGGTATTACAGTATCTTCCCGTGAAAGTGCAGAATTTAGAAACGGAATTGTGAAGATTGCCGCAACAAAGGTATCGGCAGGTGTTTCTACCGGAATTGGCGACCATGAAAGTAAATACAGCGGAAAAGAATCAGATGAAGTACAGGGCGATGAACAGTTTGAGATAGACGACAACAGAAGCCTTGACAAGATGTATAAAGACATTGCAGACGAAGGCCTGCAACCGGTCTTAAATGACTATCTTTATGTATAGGAGAAAAAGAAGATGAAAAATTTTGATACAACACTATATTTTATAACAGACAGTACCGGATTTAGTGAAGAAGAATTTTTAAGAAGGACTGAAGAAGCATTAAAAGGCGGGGCTAGCCTTCTGCAGCTTCGTGAGAAGGATAAAACAACAAGAGAATATATTTCACTTGCAGAAAACGTAGATACACTTACAAAAAAATATAATGTTCCGCTTATCATTGACGACAGAGTGGATGTTGCGCTTGCCATGGGTGCAGAAGGTGTTCATCTCGGACAAAGCGATATGCCAATCAACACAGCACGAAAAATCCTCGGTGATGATTTTATTATAGGAGCAACAACAAAAACTGTTCCGCAGGCTCTTGAAGC